>NZ_JAAVUO010000036.1:0-28944 GCF_012163165.1 Natronococcus sp. JC468 | reverse complement strand
ACGGCCGATCTTACAAGAGACGCTCGCTACTGCTACGCAGCCGAGGTGTGAGGCTTAGCTAAAGACAAATGAACTGCTGGCCTTTCAGCTGCGTGTCCCAGCTGACTCTGTTCATCGATCCCAGAATCTCGGTCGTTCAGTAGGCACTCTCCACATAGCGAATCGACGACTCAGAGTCAAAATCATTCGAGGTGGCAATTTTACAACACTATCTATTGCTGTGACGTACGTTCTGATCCCTGCTCGAAATCAAATATCGTTCAAGGTTGCTGCCGAAGCCGCATCGGAAGACCGTTTTTCGCTTGAATCGTGATCGCCGGGTCGAGCGTAACCGTCGAGTCCCCTTTTGTCCACTCCAGTCCCCACTGCTGACCAATCGTCGCTAACATGACCATCGCTTCGAGCCGAGCAAACTCCCGACCAATATACGTTCGACGACCACCACCGAACGGAATATATGCGAAGTCGTGGTGTCCCTCGATAGACTGCTGTTGCCATCGCTCCGGCCGGAACGAGAGCGGATCCTCGTAGAAGCGCTCGTCGCGATGGGCTGCGATCACTGACAGGTGGACCTCCTCGTTTGCTGGAAGTCGATAGCCGTCGATCTCGAGCTCCCGTATTGTCTACCGAGGAATAGTGTATACTGGTGGATACAACCGTAGCGTCTCAGTCACGATACAACGTGTAAGGTCTAAGTCATCAACTGTCTCCTGAGACGGCGGTTCGCCACCAAGTACAGCCTCAAGTTCATCGTGAAAGGCATCCCGTAGAACAGGGTTCTTCGCCAGTGCGTACCAAGCGAAGCCGAGCGTTGAAGCAGTTGTCTCGTAGCCTGCGAACAGCACTCGTACTATGTCCAGGCGAAGTAGTGATCAATCGTTGGTTCGTTTTCCCAGAGTGTGATCTGTTCTGTGAGTTCCCCATTGGGGCGGCACCGACACGTTAGGAGAGATATCGCAATGCGTATCGGCGGCGATTGACGGGACAGGCGCGCATACCAGTATCGGGTTCAACCCTGGGGGACACTCATCAGAATTATCGTACCGAATTATCCAACTAGTCCGAGAATCCACCGGATGATTTCAGAGGTGGTGAACAAGGCGCCTTCCAAACGAGAAAGTACTCTTCCTGTCCAGAAGCTAACGAGCATCAGGAGAACGATTCCGGTCAACCACGCCAGTGTCTCAAGCGCTGTGCCACTCACCATGAGTGGACGAACGACCGCTGCCACCCCCATGATTCCCGTAATGTTGAAGACGTTGCTGCCGACGACGTTGCCAACCGAGACCCCGAGGCTCCCCCGCTGGATAGCCACCAGCGAAACGGCGAACTCCGGCGTAGAGGTTCCTGCGGCGACGATTGTCCCACCGATGATCCATTCGGAGATGCCGGCGCCGCGGGCCAACTCCGAGGCAGCTAGCACCATATAATCACCACTCACCAGTACCAGCGCTAATCCTCCCAGAAGAAACATGACGTCTCGCCCACGAAAGGTCACCCGTTCGGTCACTGGGCGGGTTACTCGTCCTTCTCCGAGCAGCTGATTAGGGTTCGTTTCGGGCTCTGTGTGGTCGGTCCGGAGCAGATAGGCTGTGTAGGCGACAAACAATCCTACCAAGAGTGCGCCTTCGACCCTCGAAATCTGGAGGTCGAACAGAACGATTCCACCGATGAGAGTGCTCGTCAGAAGAGCAGTGCCATCGCGGTGAACGAGTAATTCTCCGATTGGAATTACTTTCAACATGGAAATCACACCTAAAATGAAGGCCAAATTGTAAATGTTCGAGCCGAGGACGTTTGCGACTGCGATGTCACCCAGTCCTTTGAACGCGGCGTCGACCGAGACCGAGAGCTCCGGTGTCGACGTTCCCATCGCCACGATCGTAAGTCCAATCACAAGTTCCGGGAGGCCGAACCGTCGAGCCAATCGAATAACAGCATCGACTAAGAGTCGCGCGCCGATCCATAGACCCAGAACTGATACGAGTATAATACCTATTTGAACGGCCACGCCACCTTCAACCATCGTACGGGAATTCTGTTGATCAGCTAATCAAGGTTGGGTGTCTGGTGACTACCCTCTGTTCCCCGTTATAGTACCCTTTCCACAGTCGACTGGACGGCCTATGCATCGACTGCGACGCGAATTCTGTAGTCCAAGAACTTGCGACTGACTCAAGACATCATCTCACTGCTTCAGGCGTTGATTGGCTCACCCTACGCCGCTGCTCGAGCCTTGCAGCAACTCGCTGGCGAAGACGAACACCGAGAGCTTCGACCGGACGAACTCCGCTATGCGCTGAGAACACTCGAGCCCGAGCAAGCCCTCTACTGCCCCGCTGTTGGTTAGCAGACTATCTTGTGATCAGTACCAGTCTGCTAGCAGAGGTGGAGTAGGTCACGGAGCAGCAAGCGATCTCACCGATAATTGTAACATCAAATTTATTGAATTAGTTCATAGGGTGAACTGAACTGTACCGAACCCATCTCGCCAGGTTCCGGTCCGACTACTCGCCGCCGGGTGCGATCGTGGCCTCGCCGAAGTCAGCGAGGTCGTCCGCCTCGACACGTTCGACCGCGGCGTAGACGTCGGCGAACCCGGCGCCGACCGATTCCGCGGTGTAGTCGTGGACGTCCTCGACGGCGGTCGCCTCGAGCGTGTTCAGCACGTCGATCGCGTCGGGGTACTCGCCGTGGGTCTCGTAGTAGGCATCGACGACCAGCGTCGCACAGCCGGCGACGCCGGGGCAGGCCATACTCGTCCCCGAGAGGCGGCCGTAGAAGACCTCCGCGTCGGTTTCGGTCGCCTGTAGCGCGTGGGTGGGGTTGAGCGTGCTCATCACGCTGCCGCCCTTCGCGGCGACGCCGTTGCGGTAGATCCCGAGCGAGCCATCGGGGTCGTCGCCCGAGTAGAACGCCCGGTGGTTCTCGAAGGCCGTCTCGCGGTCGTAGTTGGTCACGCCATCGTACCCCGGTGAGCGCCCGCGCGAGGAGAAGTCGGTTACCGTCTGATCGGCCTCGGTCGCCGCCACACCCAGGACGTGAGGACCACGAGTGTAGAAGTTGAGGGTGTTCGTCTCGGGACCGTCGTTGCCGGCGGCGAACACGGGCAAGATGTCGGCCTCGAACGCGTACCAGGTGGCGACGTTGCCCGGATCGTTCGGGTCGTAGTCCTCGTCCTCGGCCAACCCGTACGAGTTCGACACGACCTGGATGTCGGTCTCGCCCGATTGCTTGCGTTCGATCATGTGGTCGTACGCCGCGACGACCGTGACGAGCGTCAGCGAGAGGTTCGCCGAGTAGGAGGTCAGCGTCGCGTCGGGAGCGATCCCCTTGTACTCGCCGTCGCTCTCGGTGCCGTCGCCGCCGACGGTGCCACAGCAGTGCGTGCCGTGGCCGTTGTCGTCGGTGTTCGCGGGCCCGAGGTCCTCCCAGAGGACGCCCTGCTCGAGCGGGTCTCCGACCCACTGCCAGTTGGCCGCGAGGTTCCTCTCGAGATCGGGGTGGGCACCGTCGACGCCGGTGTCGATGACGGCCGTGTGAACGTTCTCGCCAGTGTAGGCCGTCTCGAGGTCTTCCCCCTCGTGAACGCGGTCGGCGCCGGTCGTCTCGCGGCTGTCGTCGTTGAAGTACTCCAGGTCGCGGTTCGCGGAGACGTACCTGACCTCGTCCCAGTCGGCGACCGCGAGCAGCTGCTCGCCAGTGAGTTCGGTGTAGCCGACTGGGAGGACCGCAAAGGAGTGATACCCCAGCGCGAGGTCCAGCTCCGCGAGGCGGTCGACCTGATCGTTCTCCTCGAAGACGACTAGAGTCTCCTGGAGGGCGTCGCTCGCGGTGTCGAGGGTCTCGTCGACGATCGTCTCGTCAGCCGCCGCGCTCCCGGCGAAGGGAAGCGTCGTCGCGAGGCCGGCGACGCCGAGGCCGGCGACGAATCGTCTGCGGGTCGATGCACTGACTGCGTCGGTTCGCGTCTCGGTGGTCGAGTTCGTGGTGTCTGTCATGGATGGTGTCTCGTGTCAGTCCGGAGCGTCGTCAGTCGCGGGTGGCGTCTCGCTTCGGTCGCAGTCTCGACGGCGGCTCGAGAAGGGACGAACCGCTGTGTTGTTCAGCTACGTCTCTTCCGCGGCGACGGTGACCGTCCGGTCGGTGCCGCTGATCGCGGTCCACTCGCGGTCGGTGAGCGTGCCGTCGTCGTCGGTGTCGGTCGTCACCGCGATCGGCCCGAACGTATCTCGTCCGGAGTCCTCGATCTCGTCGGGTGCCTCGGCGAAGTGGGTCAGCTCCTCGTAGGCGTCCTGGGGGTCGTCGACGCCGAAGTAGACGTGGGTGCCGCCGCCGAAGGCGGGGGTCGTCGCCTCGACGTCGCCGTGGTCCTCGTCGACGTCCCAGTCCTCGGGGACAGTGTCGCGGACGAGGACGTCCTCGCTGTCGGGATGGCGCACCGTCACGTCGAGCTCGGCGCGGTTGGTCTGGCCGCCCGTAAAGACGGAGGCGTCGTCCTTGCGCTCTCCCTCGACGAGCAGCCCCGCTTCGTCGAACGCGGTCTCGAGCTCGAGGTGGGCCCGGCAGTCGAAGCCGTTGACCAGCCCGGGGACGTTCACCAGCTTCGCGACGACGTAGAACACGCGTTCGCCGCCGTTGTCCTCGAGGTCGTCTGGCGAGACCGTCGTGGAGACCGCGGCATCGCCCTCGATGCCGACGTCGCTGCCGACGATCGTCGGATCGCCGGTCTGCTCGTCGGGGCTCTGGGCGTCGTAGCAGAAGAGATCGACGTGTGGGTCGCCTTTGGTCGCGCTCTCGTTCCCGCCGCTGTAGTGGCTAAAGGCGACCTCGGCGTTGATCTCGCCGGGATCACTCACGCGAACGTGTCCGGCGATCGCCCGCTCGTCCTCGGGGACGGCGAGACCGACGGTTCCCGAGACGGTGTCGTCGGTGAGGTCGCGGGTCACGGCGTCGATCGCGGGACCGACGTTCGCCCGGCCGTACCCCTCGTACTGGTCGCGGCCGCCGTGGGTGTACCGGGGCACCTTCGCGCGGTGGTAGGGGGCCGCGGTCAGCGCCGTCTCGCTCGCGGTCGCCAGCAGGGTCGCTTTGAGCCGGAAGACATCGTCCCGGTCGGCACCGGCTGGCTCGTCGAGCGCGATCGCCTCGGGCGCGTCGAACTCCATCGCTTCCGCGACGACGCCGGCGATCCCTGCCAGGGAGGGCGCCGCCATTGAGGTGCCGGCCTTCCCGGTATAATCGCGAACGCCGTCGCTCCCGTCGCCCTCGGTGTTCGCGCCGGCCAGCGGCGACTCCAGCGACGTGTCCAGGCTGACGTCCCCCAGGGTGTCGAGAACAGAGTCGGCGAGATCGACCTCGTAGTCGGCGGGACCGGTGATCGCGTCGTCGAAGGTGGTCTTCGGCTCGAGGTCGCTTTCGTCTACCTCGTCGAGTTCCGCGACCGGCTCGAGTTCGGCGTCAGCGACGTCGTCTTCGGGTTCGGTTTCGGTGACGTCGTCTTCGGGCTCACCCTGCAGTGCGGCGATGTCGGGGACGTTCAACGTCCCGCCGGGGGCCGTGACGTCGGGTTTCATGTAGGGTTTGTCATGTTCGTCGATACCGGCGATCCCGCCGCTGGAGTACGCCGAGATCCCGTCACAGGCGCCGGTCGCGACGACCGAAATCGCCTCGCGGACGACCGCGGGCGCGGCGTTGCCGGAAGCCGGCGTGGCGTCGTTGCCGGCCGCCGCGACCGAGAGGATCCCCGCGTCGGTCAGGTTCCCGATTGCCTCAGGGACGTCGTCGAGGCGTCCGCCGGCCGCGCCGAGGGGGATCCCGCCGACGTACCCCCAGGACATGTTCACCGCGCGGACGTTGAGCTCCTCGGCGAACTCTTCGGCGTAGTCGCCCATCTCGACGGTCGGGTCGCCGAGTCCCGACAGCGAGACGATCCCTGCGTCCGGCGCGATGCCCGCGTGCATCGAGCGGTCGCCGTCTTCGGTCCGGTCGCCGACAGTGTCGGTCGGATCGACGAACGCGCCGACGGCCACGCGATCGACGGTCCCCGACGAAACAAGTTCGCCCTCTTGGGCGCGAACGTGGACCGTGTACGTCGCCTCGCCCTCGTCGTGGACCGTCGGCGTCTGGGCGACGATGTTTCCTTCGAGGCTCGTGCCCACGAGGTCGCTCGAGGTCGTGATCTCCTCGCCGTCGGGGCCCTCGATCGCGATTTCGACGAGTTCGCCGTAGACGCTGGCGAAGACGCCGGTTCCGGCCTCGGCCTCGACTTCGTAGGAGAGGGTGTCACCGAGGACGAGCGTCGTCCGGGGCTCGTCCTCCCAGTAGCGGCTCCCGTCGAACCCACTCGCACGCCCGGTGCCGGCCATGATCGAGGCGACGTGAGTCCCGTGGCCGTTGGAGTCCCGTGGACGGGAGTACTCGCCGTACCGGTTGAAGTCGTTGTGCCAAGCGACGAGTTTCGTCGTGTTCGAGGTGGTACTCCCACCGGTGTTGGCGAACGGGTTGCCGTCGATCTCGAACCCATCTTCCGTCGAAACTGTCGCCCCGCTCCAGGGACCGAGATCGGGATGGCGCGAATCGGTGCCGCTGTCGGTCAGCGCGAGCGTTCGGTCGGCTCGCCCGCGATATCCGCGGCTCCAGGCGTGTACGGCCTCGCGTATTCGTACGTTCGCGAACGCTGTACCGATGTCCTCGCTGGCTCCGACGGTGGACACGCCGGCACCGGTCCCGAGCAGGCCGGTCCCGACGAGCGCACTGGTTCCCGCGACGAATTTACGCCGCGTCGTGTTTGTTATATCTTCAGAGTTGTCTCGCGACATGGAGTAACAGAGGAAGACTACAATAAAGAATCGTGAACCAAATCCTCTAGGCCATCAGTTCGGCCAGGTCGACCGGCGGCTGGTGATCGAAGTACGCGCTGACGAGTTTGCGCTGGCACGTCCGGAGGTGCTCGTGGAAGGTCGGCTCTGTGATTCCGAGGACCTCGGCGACCTCCCCGCTGTTTGCTCCGCGTGGCCACTCGAAAAAGCCCGAGAGATACGCGGCCCGCAACACCTCCCGCTGGCGGTCGGTCAGCGCGTCGTCGAACGCCTCTCTGACCACCGCATCCGAGGGCTCGGTCCGCTCACGCTCGCGCTGGGCGACGAGTTCAGTTCGGTCGTAGTACTCCTCGAGGCCCTCGACGACCGCACGGACGTCGGCGTCGTAGGGGAGTTCGACGACGAACCGCCCCTCACCGTGGTCGGCGTCCGCCTCCCGGACGACGCCCCCGTAATCGGCGATGGTTCCAGACACCGACGGCTCCGGCCCGGTCAGCCGAAAGACACACTCCTCGCCGTGGTCCGCCACGACGGTCGCCTTGACGTCCGGATCGTCGGCGATAGTCGAGAGCACCGCCTCGCAGTCCGCATCGCGTATCGTGACGAACGCGGCGACTTCCCCGTCGCTGGTCGGCGAGACGCCCTCGACGGTCAGTTCACAGCCGAGCTCCGCCGACAGCGCCACGTAGCCGATCGACCGATCGCGGGTCAGGAACTCGAGTTCGATGACCGAATTGGTGACGAGCGCGCGCCGTCGCTCGGCCGCGCTGATCGCGTACGCGACGGTTTCGCCGAGATCGGCGAGCACGGCCTGTTCGTCCTCGTCGAAGGCCTCCGGACGCGGCGCGTACACGCAAAGTACCCCGTAAGTCGTCTCACGATAGCGAAGCGGCACGGCAATCGCCGACCGGAAGCCCCGCTCCAGGGCCGCCTCGCGCCACGGTTCGAACTCGGGGTCCTTGGCGATGTGCTGTGCGGTCTGGATCTCGCCGGTCCGGATCGCGGTCGCTGCCGTGATATGATCGCCCCGCTTCTCTTCGACACTAGGTCGGTCCTTGAGATACCCCTTTTCGATTCCCGCCCACGCCCGCGGAGTGACGTGGTCGCTTGCGGCTCCCTGCTCGCCGATCCACGCGAACCGATACGGTTCCTTCTTGGCGAGGTAGGTGCATACCGCCTCCTCGATTTCCTCGCGGGTCGAGGCCCGAACGAGCGCCTGATTGACCTCCCGGATGACCGCGTTGATGTGGTTCACCGTTCGCAACTGTTCGGCCTGCTGGGCCAGGGCGCGCTGGCGGCATTTGCGATCCGTTATCTCCCGTCCGATTCCGCTGATCCGCTCGCCCGCTTCGGTTTCGAGCAACGCGCCCGTGAACTCGTAGGGGATCTCCTCGTCATCCGTGGTCACGAGGGCCGCTTCCGTTCGAGCGGTCCCGCTCTCGAGGGCCCGTCGGACCGCTGTCTCGATCGCCGCTATGTCCTCGTCGGCGACGAAGTCAAAGGGCGACATCAACGCGATCTCGTCGTCGTCATACCCGGTCACCTCGGACAGCCGGTGGTTCCACTGGAGCAGGTTGCCGTCCGGATCGAAGACGAAAAACAGATCGTTCGACCGCCGGAGCGCCTCCCGAGTGAACTTCGCTTCCTGATTCTCGACCGCGGCTCTGAGCGCCGTCGCGAGATGTGCCACCGTCGCCGTGTTCCGATTGTCTCCCCAGTATACACATCGGTCGATTCCGTCCGAGAGCGCCCGGCTCGCCGTTTCGTTGTCATCGTAGAGGACGATCCACGCACTGGCCGGGACCTCCCGCTTCGTCTCGGCGATACCGGAATCAGTAACGAGACCGGGGCCACAAATTAGACAGTCGAGTTGGCCGGCTCGATTCCCGATCTCGGATAGCTCCGAACAGATGGTTACGTTGATCCCGCATTCCTCGTCGAGTTGTTTTCCGAGGGCCCTGACACTCTGATTTCTGGATACGAGCCCAGTAGTAATCGTTCGGTGGTCGTGGCGAGGTCGGTGACCGATATGACGCTCGGCTGTTCGATCGGGACTTTTCACACCGTAGCGCAGACATTAGGAGACCTCAAATCACTTACGATTATTTATGATAGAGAGGAAACGATTAGTGACGTGCTCCCACGACTCCAGTCGTGGGTTTTGCGCCTGCATGCGTATAATCCAGGCGAGAGAACAGTTCCTCTCCTCCCTCCCCTTCCGCCTAGGTCTCGAGCCCGACGACGGTCTTCGTGACGGTCTCGCCGTTCTCCTTCCGCCAGCCGAAGTTATTGGCACTGACACCACCGCCGTACTCGCCTGCGGGATCGGGACGGGCGTACTCAATGGGCCCGACCGTGTACGAACCGGTGTCGATCAGCTCGGTCGGCACCTCAACGAAGTACCGTACCGACCCCTCTTCGACGGTCTCGTCGGCGGTCACGACCTTGCGCTTCCCGTCGCTGATCTCGTCGACGCTGACGTCGCCGCCAACGACTCCCAGTTGCCCGGGATGCGGTCACGGACCCGAACCGGTTCGCCGCTGTCGACGTGGATCCGCACCTGGCTGGTCTGTCCGGCCGTGAACAGCGAAGCGTCCGTCTCGCGTTCGACGTCGAGATCGATCGGCCTATCCTCGCCGACTGTCACGTCATCGTGGGCGATCGCCTGCGCTCCTTCGTTGATCCCGCCGGCGAAGGCCACGCCGTTGCGAGCGACCGCACACCAGTGGAACGGCGTTCTCGTCGAGAGGGCGCCGAGGGCGGCGTCCTCAGCAATGTCGGGACCGACCCGGCTGTACCCGGTCTCCTCGAGCCCGAGGTCGTCAGTAATCTCCAGAAACCGCGTCCCGGCGTGGTAGTGCCCGAGAACAACGATCCCGTCGGCGTCGATATCGAGGTTGTGCGCGCTCAGGTTGAAGTCGTCGAACCCCTCGTACTCGTGGTCGTCGTCCTCGGCCTCTGCTTCGAAGCCGGGCGTCTCGTCGAACGTCTGCTCGTCCGACTCGAAGAGGATCCAGTAGTCCAGCTCCGTTCGCCTGTTGTCCTCATACATCTCGATGGCGGTTCGGCTCGCGGGTTCGACGCCGTCCTCGCGCACCGTCGAGGACGCGCCCAGGTAGACCGGGTCGTCGCGTTCGCCCGCGAGGACGTCGTCGATCGGATCGGCGTCAACGAGGTAGTAGTGGCCGCTCTCGCCGTCGTTGCGGACGTGGCCCTCGGACTCGTGGCTCGAGGGATTCTCGTGGCCCGCGACGAAGACACGGCTCCCGTTCAGCAACGTCGGCGCCGGCACCGTGTGGTGGGCCCTGTCCTGTTCGAAGACGCCGAGTTCCTCGATGTCTTCGGGATCGCTCACGTTGAGCAGCCGGGTGCCGGCGTTCCAGTTCGCGAGGTAGGCGACAGGCGTCCCGAACCGAGGATCGTCCTGGACGACGATGTCGTGGGTGTAGGCTTCACCACCGTCAGTATCGGTCTCCGTACCCGGCTGGGCGAGTTCCGCCGAGTAGTTCCACCAGTTGACGAGTTCGAGCATCCCTGTCTCGCGGTCGCACTCGAAGACATTGATGCCGCCGGTGATGCCGTCCTCGCCGTGGGTTGTAAAGACGTACTCTCCATCGCCGATCTGGTGATACCAAGCGTTGTGTGGGCTGAGAGTCCACACCGACAGCGACGACTGCGTGACGAACTCGGGGTTGCCCGGATCCGAGATATCGACGACCTCGAGTGCAGCGCCGTCGGTGCCGCCGCTGTCGGCGTCGTCGTCGAGATCGAGTTCGGTCTCGTCGAACAGCGCCGTGAACGGCTGCTTCGAGATGAACGCGTACTGCCCGTCGTCGGAGAGCTTGACGTCCATGCAGGCGGCGCCGTCGTTCCGGTTGCCATAAAAGGAGAGGACGCCGAGCTCGGCCGACTCGAGTTCCTCGCGGCTCTCGGCGCGCGTAAACTGCCCGATATTGAGGACAGCCATTCCCCGACCCGGCGTTTCGTCGCACGAGGAAAACACTGAGAGCACCGCGATATCATTGTGGACACGTAACTCGGAGAGGCCACTGTAGTGGGGATCGTCAGGAGAGCCGGCCATTGACACCGAACCGATTCCACCGAGGCTATGGTAACCAACGACGTTGGTGTTGGCTGCAGCATCGGCACGGTTTCTGTCGAACTGGTCCCCATGGGGCCCGTCGGTCGTATACTTGTGACTGCTTGCGACGCCGCTGGCTGCACTGACTCCCAGTGTACCCGCGGCCGCCGTCAGTACTGCGCGTCTCGTCGTTCGTGTGAGAGTGCCTCTTCTACCGAACACGGATCCGATAAGAAGTCCTGGTGGTATCCCGCCTCTCGTACTCGCCGTCGTTCGATGAAGGACAACTCCGAGGAGCCGATCCTAATGTTGCTGATCCACGTCGAGGCGTCTTCGAATGCTCGCTCCGGCCGTGCGAGCTTCTCGAGGGCCTCTAATGAGAAGGCCAGCGTGAAGTCGTTCGACGGCATTAGGACCTTCCTCTGGAAGCCGGCGGTGCTCTCTCTGAACCACCCCTGTGTCGTGACTCGAGGAGCCGTTCTGCGACTCGACGAGCGCCAACGATGTTCCGGGCGAAGGGACCGACGCTGGGTTCTGCGAGCGCTCCCGAAACGTACACCGCAGAACGGGTGCCGTCGGCTCCTCGCCACGCGAGCGCCCGGTCGTCGAGGACCGGAAAGCCGTCTGCCCCGCGTTCGAGTGACAACGACTCAGCGACAGAATCGACTAGTGGGTGCTCCGGAACCGGATCGAGTCCGGTCGCGAGGACGACCTGTGCATTCGTTGCGGTCGTGCCGTCGTCGAACCGCACGAGTAATCCGTCGTCTGTCGCGTATGCAGCCGTGATCTCGCCCCGCCGGATTTCGAGGCCGTCACAGTCGCGGACCTCGTCAAGCCGACGCTCGACGTACGGGGGGATCGTCGCATCGTTGCGGGCGGCTCGGATCCGGTCGAGACGAGCCTGCGACCCCGGCGGGAGCGTGTGAATCTCTTGTTCGATATGTCGCCAGTTGATCCAGTACGGGTCGGCTTCGGTCAGTTCGATCTCGAGGTCGTGACGCGAGAGGAGTGTCACGTCTCTGTGTTCCGAGAGGCTACAGGCAAGTTGCCCAGCGGTGATGCCGCCCCCAACGACGAACGTCGGGCCAGCGAATTCCGCTACTGTCGTCGGGTCGAAGTCATCGTCCCAGACGTGAACGAGCGGGGCGTCATCGGGGAGTGACGTCGCCCACGTTGGAATTGTCCGCGAGCCACCGAGTCCGATGGCCAGCACGACATGGCGAGCCTCGAGCGACCCAGCACCCGTCTGTACTTCAAGTCGGTCACCTGCCTCAGTCTTGGTAACTCCCGTTGCCCACGACTGGAGGTGACACCCGTCGATACCACGCCGGTCAATGACGTATCGAGCGTGATCGAGAAAGAGTTCCAGCGTCGGTCGATTCGGATAGTTTTCCGTCGAGACGAGTTCGTCCTCCCGACCCGCCCCCTTCGCGAACGATTCCAGTGAGAACGGCTCTATGCCGATGTGGTGGACGAACGTCGACCTGAGCGTTCGCATTCCGCACTGACGAGCCTTCGTCTCGAACGACGCAAGTAACTGCTCGCGAGGTTCGACGAGACAGAGGTCCTGGTGACTGTACTCCCCCTCGGCGAGGAGATAGTTCGCCAGGCAGGTTCCATGAATACCGCCACCGATGATCACGTACTCGTAGGGTTGTCGACCGCTCGGCGTGTGATCGGCGTCCGGTCCGTCGGCGGTCACTCTCGCTCGCCCCCGTCGGCTTCGAGTCCTTCTCGGGTCTGTCCGGGCCGTTGGCTGCGGAGCCGTCGAACGCTCGGGAGACGATTCGACAGTCCCTGGAAGCCGACGACGACAGCGTACACGGCGATCGCCGCAACGACGATCGAGCCACCGGCCGCAATCCCGTAGACGTACGATAGCGTTACACCGGCTATCGCCGCGAATTCGGCTGCGAGGATCGCCAGCAGGATGGACTGCTTGAAACTCTGAGCGACCTGCGCCGCGGCGGCGACCGGAACGACGAGCATCGCAGCGACCAGGATGACGCCCATGATCTGCATCGCGCTGACGACGACCAGCGCCGTGAGCACGACCATGAGGCGTTTGTACAGGCGAACGTTCAGCCGGGCCGCGCGGGCGGCCGTCGCGTCGAACGTGACGTACAAGAGTGGCCGATACGCCAGCGTGACGAGACTGCCGACGACGAGGCTCATCAGGATGAGGACGCCAACGTTCTCTTTCGAGACGGTCGCCAGACTGCCGAAGAGGTAGGCGTCGATGCCGACCGCGATCCCGCCGTCGGTCGCCGTGATGAGGATACTGCCGACGGCGAATCCGCCTGTAAGGACGATCGCCAGCGAAGTGTCGCTGTACGCCCCGGCGTGTTCGACGAGCAACTCCACGAGTAGTGCCGTAACGACTGCGACCACGAACGCGGTGAGCAGCGGGGACAGCGTGAGCGAGAGGGCCGAATTGAGGAACAGCCCGACGGCGACGCCGGCGAAGGCAGTGTGTGCGAGGGTGTCGCCGATCATTGCCATCTCTCGATGGACGAGAAACGTCCCGACGACTGGCCCGATGACGGCGATACACACCGCAGCGAGATAGGCCCGCTGCATGTAGGGATACCCGAGCATCCGCATACCCAGATACTTCGCGAGGCGGTCCATCCTAGCGCCGTACTCGTCCTCGAGGAACCACTCGAAGACCCCATACAGGAGGTCGAATAACTGACTCGCAACAATGGCGGATGTTCCGTCTACACCAAGCAGCGTATACCAATCGAGCATATCAGTGATCGTGCTGAAGAACGTGCTGATCTGACCCGTATGCTTGCGCGAGGGCGTCCGTCTCGACAAATTCCTCTGGGTCACCGTCGAAGTACAGCTGGCGGTTGAGACACGCGATGTCCGTCGCGTAGGTGGTGACGACACCGATGTCGTGTTCGATGAGGATGACGGTCAGTCCGGTCGCATTCAGGTCGTCCAGGAGGCTGTAGAATTCCTCTCTGGATTCGGCATCGACGCCGACCGTCGGTTCGTCGAGCGCGAGCAGGTCGGCCTCCGAGGCGAGCGCACGGGCGATGAAGACCCGTTGGCGTTGGCCACCGGACAGTCGGCCGACCCGCCGAGACGCGAGATCCGTGATTCCGACCTGTTCCAGCGCCTCCTCAACCGCTCGCCGGTCCGCTGGCGAGAATCGGCCGAAGAGCCGCCGCGGGTAACGCCCCATCTCGACGACCTCTCGAACCGTGACCGGCATATCGCGCGCCGCCTTCGTCGCGTCCTGTGCGACGTATCCGATTCGTTCACCGGCATCGAACTCGTGGGCAGGGTCGCCGAACAGGGTGACCGTTCCCTCGTCTGGGCGACGAAGTCCGAGCATCAGATCGAGCAACGTACTCTTGCCGCTCCCGTTCGGCCCGACCAACCCGAGGAAGGCTCCAGGTTCGACGTCGATCGACACCGACTCGAGGACCGGGACATCTCCGTAGCCGAATGTGACGTCGTCGACGCTGATAAGTGGCTCCACCGACCGTTCCTTCTCCGTTGTTGCTGTCGTCATCGACACTCCTCGAGGTCGACAAACGAGTCCCCATACGCCGTAATCCAAGTCGTCGTCCGATACGGAACGGCCACGTCCGGCGGATAGATCGTACAGACGGGCCTCTCCGCCGGACCGACGACCAGTGCCACTAATCCAGAGCGGGGATCTTCGGATGGGCCGGGCTCGGCGTTCCCGTCCCACTCTGGTTCCGTGTCGCCAGACGTGGTGTCGCTCATTCTGCGTCGAGTGCCTGCTTCAACGTCTCGAGATTGATGTTTTCCATGATATCGACGTAGCCCCAATCCTCGTCGACCCACTCCTGGGTCTGTCCGGGAATCGCCGTCAGCGGCAGGATTTCGGTGGCGTCAGTTTCTTCGACGAGTTGATTCGCCGCCTGCTGGGATTCAAGCGGGTCGGCACAGACGTACTCGAGGTCGTGCTCGGCGATGATCTCCTGGGCCCGCTCGATATCCTTCGGCGTCGGCTGGTCGTCCGGTGATAATCCTGTCAACGTCTGGACTTTGAAGCCGTAGCGCTGACCGAGGTACTGGAAAGCGTTGTGCCCAGCGACGAACACGACGTCTTTCGAGGCGTTCTCCAGCGTAGACTGGAACGACTCGTCGAGTTCGTCGAGTCTCTTGCGGTACGCTTCGGCGTTCTCCGCGTAGGCATCGGCGTTGTCTTCGTCGACGTCGACGAACCCGCTCTGGATATTGTCGACGGCATGTTTCGCCCGTTTCGGGTCCAGCCAGAAGTGCGGATCTGCCCCGCCAGAATGGTCGTGGCCATGTCCGTCCTCTCCTTCGTGATTGCCCTCGCGGTCGTCTTTGTGTTCCGCTCCACTCTCGTGGTCGTGTTCACCGTCGTGGTCACCTTCACCCTCGTGATCGTGTCCGCCCGCGCTTTCGGTTACTTCGGGTTCGACGGCCGACCCACTGTCGTTGGCGAGCGTCGCATCGAACTCCGCGGGAACGTGCTGACCGAACAGGACGTAATGGCCCTCCGATACGATGTCGAGGGTGAACACCGTCTCGACGGAGTCCGCGAACTGGAGGTGATAGAGCGACTCGCTTGACGGCGTGAGTGTCCCGCCATCTTCCACTGGGGTATGTGTGTCGTGGTTGCCGTAGAGGTGCTTCGCAGTCTCCTCAACGTGGTGAATGCCGTGATCGCCGCCCTCTTCTGTTTCGAGGACGGCCAACTGCATCTTGGGATCCGGCCCTTCGTGGAACGTGTACGTGTGCAAGCCAGCTTCGAGATGGTAGAGACCAGCCCACTCCCAGGGGGCTTCTCCGCCGTGGTCGTATTCCCCCTCGTCCTCGTTACCTTCCTCATGTTCCCCCTCGTGATCGTGTTCATCGTCGTGATCCTCGTGACCGTGATCGTGGTTGTGGCCGTCTTCAAGGAGATCAATACCAGAACCAGCAGCGACAATTTCGACATCGGCATCGTCGTCACGGAGACTCGTCACGAGGTCGTCAGTCCACGGCTGGAATCCCTCCATCCCATAGAGGAAGAGGTCAGATTCAAAGACTGTTCCTTGAACTTGGGGGCCTGGTTCCCATCCGTGACCATGTTGACCGATGGGAACCAGTGTCTCCGCAGTCGCGGTATCACCAGCGACCTGACTGGCGAAGTCTCCGAACACGAAGAACGAAGACAGGGATTTCGGTTCGTCCCCCTCTGAATCACTAGAGCTGTCGTCATTCGAGATGCAGCCAGCGAGGGAGCCGATAGTGGTGACTCCGATCCCGGCCGCGATGAAACGTCGTCGGGTGTATCGGGACATATGTTGTTAATAGAAGTAGCTAAGATAATAAGAGCTATGATTTTAGAATGAATATTTAGCAATAGTCGAACTCCTCGTCGAACGCGAGGCGTCTCAGCTCCTGGTCAAGTTCGTTCTGCAGCCCACAGCAGATACAGCCGTTCGACAGCTCCGTGACACCGCTATCCTCCACCGAGAGTTCGGAGCCGTTCTCGATGAGGTCGGCGTCGACGTTTATCTCGCCGACATCGTTGACGAGGACGGCGATATCGTACTCCTCGCCGCCAACCGTGAGGAGGTGATTGAGCAGGGTCGTCTTTCCGACTCCGAGTCCGCCACTGAGGGTCGTGACCGGGGGTTGGTCGTCGACGGCCATCAGTCGTCGGCCAGTGCGAGTTCGCGCTGTTCGTCGGAGGTGAATGGGTCCGGGTATTCGTTCCAGTTCTCGGCCATCTCTGCGTCTGAGAGAACACAGTCTTCCAGTCGCTCGACTAGTGTCTCCTGATCGAATTCGCGGCCGATGAATACGAGTTCTGATCCGCGGTCGCCCCACTGGTCGTCCCAGTCCTCTTTAATGCCGGGACGAGCAGCGAAGTAGCGCTCCTGTTGGGCCTTTGGGAGCGTGGCGATCCACGTCCCTTTCGGACCCGCCCGGACCGACTGGCCTGCTTTGTCGAGCCCCATCGCGATGTCTTCGCGACCGGCGGACCAGAAAAAGCCCTTTGCGCGAACGATACCGTCGGGGAGATCGGCAAACAGACGAGCGATCCGCTCGGGATGGAACGGTCGGTCGGCGTCGAAGACGAACGAGGTGACCCCGTGTTCATCGGCGGCTGACTCGTGGTGGTGTCCATGCTGGAGTTCGCGCTTCCATCCGGCGGACTGGCTTGCTGCCTCGAAGTCAAACCGACCCGTGTTCAGGATCTCCTCACAATCGACGGCGCCGTGTTCGGTCCGGATGATCTTCGCTCGCGGCTGGAGCGTCTTCAGGACGGCCTCCATCTCCTCGAGTTCGTCGTCCGGGACAAGGTCACACTTGTTCAACAGGAGGACGTCGCAGAACTCGATCTGGTCCATGAGGGCTTCCTCGGGGACACGATTGCCCTGCGGCTCCATTTCATCGTCAGTGAGTACCTGTCCGGAGTCGAAGCCCTGCCAGAAGCTGTGTGCGTCGACGACGCTGACCATCGTGTCGAGTTCGTAGACACCCGTGGGGTCGAACTCCGCGTCCTCGAACCCGCGGGCGAACGTCTGGGCGACCGGAATCGGTTCGCTGATTCCGGACGATTCGACGAGGAGATAGTCGAAATCGCGCTCTTCTGCCAAACGCCCCACCTCGTCAAGCATGTCTCCGCGGAGTCGACAGCAAATACAGCCGTTCGACAACTCGATGATTTCCTCATCGCTCTGTGTGAGTTCCGACTCGCGTTCAACGAGGTCAGCATCGACATTCACCTCCCCCATGTCGTTGACGACGACGGCGGCGTTCAGTTCCTGCTCGCTACTGAGAATGTGGTTGAGCGTCGTCGTCTTTCCGGCACCGAGGCTTCCGCTGAGGATTGTCACCGGGATCGGGTTGTTGAACGGCATATTCTGATTATGAATCTACCCCATTAAAATACTAATCATTATGTCTTAGCTACACAAGTAATAATAAGAGATAATAATCTGGGGTGGAATTTTAGTATATGAGCGTCGTTAGCATCTCGATGCCTGAAGCGTTACACGAAGTCAAGGAGAAAGCCCACGACTGTAGTCGTGGGATGAATCCGACGAAGGAGGACACACCCCACGAGGGACAGCAGGCTGAGTCTCCCACACCAAACAATAGGATTACATATCCGTATTCCGTCTCAGGACGTGATGAAGCGTTCCAACGAGTTTAGCGTCCGCCCTGCTTCACGGAAGAAGCGTCGGGTGGTCACGCGCTGGTTGGACGCTTCTGCCAGTCTCTGGAACGAAACAAACTACGCTCGCCGCCAAGCCTTCCTCAACGACGAATCCGTCTGGGACGCTGATACAGGCCGACTCGAAGGTCAGTACAAGAGCGTCCTCAGCAGTTCTGTCGCTCAGCAAATCACCCGAAAGAACTCCGAAGCATGGCGGTCGTTTCTCAGCCTCAACGAGAAATACCACGCTGGAAAACTCGATGAGAAACCGTCGCCGCCGGGATACTGGGGCAACGAAGACGATGGACGCGTTCTCCGCACGTACGTCCGCAACGACCAGTACACCATCAAATACGGAGAACGCTCCCGACTCGAACTCCCCATCGGTAAGGAACTCAAAGACGAACTCGGGTTGAATCGGAACCAGCGCCTTCGCGTTGAGGTTGCGGGCAACCCGAAGTGGAACGGCGAGCAGGGTCGGTTAGAACTCGTGTACGACGAACTCGCAGACACGTTCATGGCTTATCAACCAGTCACAATCAACGATTCTCGACTGGATTCACCACTGGCTTCGGAAGAAGCCGCTCTGGACGTGGGCGCGAACAACCTCGTCGCTTGCACAGTTTCGACCGGCACACAATACCTGTACAGCGGACGAGACTTGTTCGAGGAGTTTCGTTCAACCACGGAGCAAATCGCGTACTACCAGTCGCTCCTCGAAAACCAGCGCAAGTCCAGCAACCGCATCGACCGATTGTACCGTAAGCGAACAAACCAGCGCGACCACGCCCAAGACAGCCTCGTCCGAGACCTCGTTGAACGGTTGTACGACGAGGGCGTCTCAACACTGTACGTCGGGGACATCAATGGTGTTCTCTCGACGCACTGGTCTGCTCGTGTGAACGAGAAGACGCACAACTTCTGGGCGTATCTCCGGTTCATCAATCGCCTCGAATGCGTCTGCGAGGAGTACGGTATCACGGTCGAGGAAGAATCCGAAGAGTGGACGAGTCAGGAGTGCCCCGAGTGTAGCGAACGCGGGGAGACGGTTCGCCACGTGGACTCGTTGACCTGTCCGTGTGGATTCGAAGGACACGCTGACCTCGTGGCCTCAGAATCGTTCCTGAGACGGCAGACAGCAGAAGTAAGGTCGATGGCACGGCCCGTGTACCTCAAGTGGAACAATCATAATTGGCGGGAACACCATAGCCCGCCCTCCATCGCGGAGACAACAGCCAACGAGGAGTACACAAACCAAAGTACCGCTTCGAGCGAGAATATCGCTCTCGGGGACTCAGGCGACTGAGACTCCCACGAGAGGAATCCCACGACTTCAGTCGTGGGTGAATGTCAACTCATTCGGCAGAGATCCCATTGATCAGTACATCGAGTCGTGAAGGCGTGTTAAAATCCGCAGGAACGGATAGGCGCCGCGTGCTTGTATTCAGTGAGATAGGGCAGCAGCGATTCCGACAGGTGGTACAGTTATCAGCAGGGGCGGCATCTGTGTCCATATGCCCGAAGAGGTCCTGTTCAAATCGGAAAGCGACCAGAGTCGAGAGGAAACCGCAGCGTATCTTCGCCGTGTAGCCGACAAATTGGAACAAGGAGACGGAATCACTCTGAAATCGGGATCCGATTCCGTGACAATGGAGCCGCCAGCTCGCCCGACGTTCGAGGTCAAAGCCGAACGTGAGGGGCCGACAGATGGTCCCGGTGAATTGAGTATCGAGTTCGAACTCGAATGGGACGAAAACGGCGCTGATGGAGATAGTGGGAGCAGTCAGCTGGAAATCGAGTGAGAACCAGCCGTGAGTACAGCCTAGTGCTCCGCGAGGAGCATCAGTTTGACCCGACTCACCGCATCGAAATCGCGCAAGCGATAGGTGAGGTCCCGGACACGCGGTGCCGGTCCGCTGCAGAAGAGCGTCTCGAGACACCACTCTCCTTTATGGATATGATTCGTGGTCGTGATGACATCCTGAAACTGATGTTGTACGTCGTGAATCTCTTCGATGACCGCTTCGTGTTCGTAATCGAAAGCGATGATAACGACGACGTCGCCTTCGATATCCTCCAGTCTGGTGTGTACCTCGATGTACTCCTGCATCGCTTCGCGGACGCCACGCGAACGTGAATCTAACCCCTCTGCCTGCCACGTCTCATCGAACTCGGAGAGGAGGTCGTCGGGGATGTTGAAACTCGTGCGCATCGTGTGTTAATTTACATTCTGTTGTTCGTTGATCTGTGCATTCATGACATCGGCAGGTACGACCGTGTATTCGACTGAAACTGACTCGTCTGCTCCTCTAACAGTTCCGATGAATCGCAGGACGTCGTCGTACGCAGCTTCGATGACGAATGTCTCGACACAGCCGGCGTTGCCTTCGAGGCAATTGTGGGAGTTCGACCGGATTGACGCTTCGAATTCGTGGCGGATATCCATCATCCGGCGTTCGATCTCTGGCTCGTCGTATCCGAAGACAGCCGTAACTGTCGCCAATACCCGCCGATCCTCGTCGTCTGTCTCTTGGTACTCTTCGAGCAGCGACTGGCACGCTTCGCGGATGACCTCACTTCGTCCGGTGTAGCCGTGTTCTTCCGCAAACGTATCGAGATCGTCCCGGAGTCGCTCCGTCATCGAGGAGCTCACGATGGGCATATATTAAAAATAGTCTCGGAGATAATAGAGATGGTGATCTTGTAATAGGTGGTTAACAACCTTACTGTAAGAGCGTATCAGTGGCTAGTGCCGACGGGATTTCCGAGCGCATCCCTAATTCGCGCGACGTGGTCCACAAAGTCACGAGAGGTCCGTTCACGTGGGCGCTCAAGGTCAATAGAGAACGTCGACTGCACGGTTCCCGGATCGGCATCCATGACGACCACGCGATCAGCGAGGGTCACTGCCTCGTCGATGTTGTGGGTGACGAACACGACGGTCTGTCCGGTTTGCGTCCAGATATCGAGCAATTCGGCGTGCAAACGGTCGCGCGTCCGAGCATCGACACTACCGAACGGTTCGTCCATCAAGAGGATCTCCGGATCGGGGGCGAGCGCGCGAGCGATACCGACGCGCTGTTTCATGCCGCCAGACAGCTCTTTTGGGTATGCGTCCTCGAAGCCGTCGAGCCCCACCAAGTCGATCAACTCCTGGACCCGTGCCTCGCAGTCGGGACAGTCACAGGCGGGCCGGTCAAGGCCAAACCGGATATTCCCGCAGACGGTCCGCCAGGGGAACAGTGCGTACTCCTGAAAGACCATTCCCCTGTCCAGCCCAGGACCGGTAACCGGGTCTCCACCGACCAGTATCGACCCACCATCCGGATCGTCAAGCCCGGCGATTGCTCGCAACAGCGTCGTCTTCCCACACCCGGACGGACCGACGACACAGCAGAACTCACCCTCCGACACCGAGAGTGAGACGTCATCGAGCGCCTGGGTCGACTCGTATGACCGGCTGACGTTCTGGATAGTGATCTTCTCATGTGAGTCTCGACCGGTAGACGAGTTCGAACTCAGCGCCATGCGAGGACCCTCCGTTCGAATAGTCGGAACCCGACGTCCATACAGAGGAACGCCAGGCTGATCAGGAACATGTAGGCGACGCTGGTCGCCATTGCGAGGTTGTTCGAGGCGTTGATAATCTCGTAGCCGACGCCTGGTGCGCCGAACAGCTCGGCACCGACGACGATCATCCAGCAGCGACCAATGCTCGTCCGGAACCCAGTCAGCACTTGGGGTGCCGCACTCGGGAGCGCGACGAGTTTCAGCATCGAGAGGTCGCGCTCGACTCCGAGCGTCGATGCGGCATCGGTCAGTTCAGTCGAAACGCCCTCTATGCCGCCGTAGGCGCCGTAGAAGTTGATCCAGAACGCGCCGACGAAGACGATGAACGCCGCGCCAGTGTGGTGGATGCCGAACCAGACGATGGCGAAGACGACCCACGCCAGCGGCGGGATCGGTCGCAGTACCCGGACGAGCGGCCGCAACCAGTCGTCGAGCGCACCGTTCCAGCCCATCACAAGGCCGAGACTGACGCCACAGAGCGCGCCGAGAAGGAGCCCCGGCACGTAGTGGAACAGCGTCTGTGCGAGGTGTGCGAGCCCAGTCGGTAGTGCGAGACTCGACCCCAGAACGGGAACTACAATCGCCGTCGAGGTCGCAAACAGTTCGATAAACGCGTGCACTGATTCGAGAGGGCCCGGCACCAGATACGACGGCTGGATCGTCATCGCGCCAACCCACCAGACGAGCAGGAACACGAGGAGACCGCCCAGGCCGCGGAGATACCGCCGCAGGTCCCCCTCGAAGCTACCGGTGACCACCGCGTTGGAACTGGTGTCGGTACGTGTACTCATTCCTGGATGGCGTCGTAGGGGTCGAACGCGAACAGATTTTCAGTCGCGACCGGGTCTTCGATGTTGCCGACGTTGGCGACGAATTCGCCCATCGTCGCGGCCTGGTCGGTGATCGCGTGCGGGTTCGAGAAGAACTCTGAGGCCTGAGAGTTCATGGCCGCCGTCGCGAGGTCCTCGCTCACGCCGGAGCCGATGACCGAGGCGGCGTGGGCGGCGGCTGCACCCGGTGAGTCCGCCGTGAACTCGGTCGCTGCCACGTGCTGTTCGACCAGCGATTGGGCAACCTCGCTGTCGTCGAGCACTTGCTGGTTCGCGAACAACACCGTGACCGGGTGATCTTCCAGTATATTTCCAGACCAGGCGAGTTTGCCGAAACCGTCATCTTGGCCAATGACCGTTGCGAACGGCTCCTGAATGATCGTCGCGTCGATGTCGCCCGACTGGATGGTCTGGACCGCCTTCGCTGGCGGGACTTTCGACTTGTCGATGACGGACTTCGTCTCCCCAACGTCTAAGTCCTCCTGAATCCAGTATCTGAGGACGATATCGGGGACGCTCCCGTCCGGTGGGGCACCGAACCGGACCTTGCGGCCGTGCTCTTCCTCGAAGCGCTCGAACGCGGCTGCCCCCTCCTGTTCGTAGCGGTCGACGAGTTCGGTTGTCCCCATGATCTTGAATCCGTTTCTCGAGTTCGCCGCGAGGATGCTGGCGTCGGTGCCTTTGTCAACGAGGACCATTGCAGGAGTGATCCCGAAGAGCGCAACGTCGACGTCCCCACTTGCGAACGCCTTGACAACACTGGGGCCGGAGCTGAACCGCTCTATTGTGACATCTGTCGGAACGTCCTCGTAGTACCCCTCTTGTTCCATCACGTAGTGTTGCATGTTCGGATAAATTGGGACGTATGCGACCGTGACGGAATCGAGTGATGTACCTCCCTGACCGAGACAGCCAGCAATTCCCGTCGCAGCAATCGTGGTTGCGCCTGCCTTCTGGAGTAGTCTTCGGCGCGAGATTTGAACCATCAGTGTTGCTAATATTGAGGGTGGTTCTAATAATATCTGTGATTCTTGGTAGGTGGTTAATATCAGTAAGGAGTAGAGTTCGCAGATGTTGCTAGAGTCGGTGTGAATTCAGTGAGAGAGACAGAACAGTATCAATTCATATCGGCCAGCGGGCCGAAGTCGTCGACGGGTAGCACTGAGCAGTCGATTGTGAGCGTGTCCTTCGTCGCTTGGATCTTCCCGACGAACCTCGAGATCTCTTCGAGCGACCCTTCGAGTACGAACAGTTGGCTCTGGTGAATCACTAGACGGCGGTGACTTACCGGTGGAGATACGTTGTTCAAGGCGTCAGGAGAGATCGATTATAAACTGCAGCCTTGAAGAATCCGGCTATGACGAACCGATTGGGCAGTCTGAGGACGACAGCGAGACACTGCAACCCGACGCAGTATGGCGATTCACCAGAGCCGAACAGTTCCATGCAATGATGGCCGCCGACGTGGCTGTGGAAGTTCGATGCGACGATGTCCTCGTGTTCGTGACGGATCTGCATCATCTTCTCCTCGACGCTCGTCGTTTCGTAATCAAAAACCACCGTGACGACGCCCATCAAGTCTCGATCTTCGAGTTTCGTATCCTCGAACTCACCGAGGAGGTTCCGACTCGCCTCACGAAGTACTTCACTGCGACCAGTATAGCCGTGATCGTCCGCAAACTGGTCGATTCAATTAAGCAACTCTTCCGGCATCGAGACGCTGACCACACTCATATAAGGAACACATCGAAAAAGGTGAACTCGATCGCCGAACAAACTACTATGCACTCACTGACAAAGGGGATGAGGCAATTCAGGAGCGCCGAGAATGGGAATCACAGTACGTCGACGTGTAACTGGACTTATATGTCGGTCCAGGATGCGCCTATGCCACTATCCTCGTCGTCATCATCACCCGTCTGCTCTTCTGACTGCCGTTCCGGATCCGACCGTGGCTCTGGCGCCTCGGGTGCCGATACAGGTGTCTCAGGTTCCCGAAGTGGCTTTGCGTCCGGCGAGTCACCACCTCCATTGTTGTCCCCCGCATCGGGCTCGAGGTCGAGAGTCTCAACGCTACCAGTCGAGCCGTCTAGCCAGGCCTCGATCGGGACCGCCTCTTCGCTGCCAACGTCGAACATGAGCAACTCAGGATCGCCCTCGAGGTCGCGATCGTCGTTCGGCACGATAGCGATCCGGAACGCCTCGGGCTCGGGAACCGAGTCATGGCCGTGCTCACGGAACATCGCCTCAGGGATCACGGGCTCGTAGATGTGCGTCCACTCATCGGTGAGCGGACTCTTCGCACCGTACTTCCGCTCAACAACACCGTTACGTTCGACAATGTAGTTAGTCTCCACGGGATCGTAGTGAACCGTTGCCGGTGCATCCCTCGGATCGCGCTCGCGGTAGTCCTCGGGCCCATCAAACTGGAGGTATATCTCGTCAGTGTCCCGATCGCGACAGACAATCGTGCCGTCCTCGAGTTCGACCCACTTCGTCGAAGCGTCACCTGGTACAACCGCAAGCTTCTCGATACCGGTGTCGTCGCGGGCCATCTCGAGTTGCCCTCGAGTGTAGAACTTCCGGGAGACTCCCGCCGGCGTTCGGACCGACACGAACGGGTCGCTGCCGTCGGCACCAAAGATCGCCGCGAGGCGCTCAGCGTTTCTCGTCAGTCCGTCGTCGCCACCGTCACCGACCACGAAGAGCAACTGCTCAGGACTCGGGGCCTTCGCCGCGTTCTTGATCGGACCACCAGGCTTCGAGAGCCCCTTCGACTCGGCTTCGATGTACAGCGTGTCTGTCCCAGAGAGCTCGAGAATTTCAGGATAGTCGCCCTCGAGGCGTGACCGAACGAGTTGGTCGCGCTCGTCTTCCGAGAGGTCGCCGTCAGGAACGATTGCTGACGGAACTTCACCGATCGCATCGGGTAACTCATCACCGTCTTGGGTTGGCAATTTCATCTCGTACCCCGACCGTGTCCCCCACTCGTAGACCTCACGAAGCATATGGCGGTGCTTGCTCTTCCCGCCCGACCCACCCGAGCCGGTCTCGAGACCGATCTGACCGCGTCCCTCTGGTGTGACCGTGATCTCCAGGCCGTTGCTCGTACTCCGCTGCTCGAGCGCACCAACCGCCTCAAGCCGTTCAACAATATTCGACGCCTGCGTGTACTCGAGGCCAGTCGCGTCGGTCACTGCCTGTTCTGCAGCCGACGTCTCAACTGACTCAGATTCGGCACGGATCATCTCGTCGTAGATCGCTTTGAGTGCCGTCTGTGCTGCTTCGACGTCGTCGACGTCCATCGCGTCGCTCTGGTCTGCGGCGACCTTATCCCGACCGGAGCCACCGGGATCGGTTGACTGACCAACATCGGCGAAAAAGAGGTCGTCCAAGATTTCCCGACCCGACTGTCGTTCGATCCCGTAGCGCTCAGTCGACTGCTGGATCAAGTCGAACGCGCCCTCGATCGAGTGTAGCGGTGGGTACGGCGGCGTTAGTTTCGCCATGAACGAGTCGTCCTCGTGGCGAAGCTTTGTCTGGGCGTGGTAGTCCGGGATCTGCGTGAGGTCCTGTGGGTCTTTTCCGCCGAATCGGTCGGCGAGTGCCCGTGCCTCGTCGGGGAGTAGTGGGTTCAGCGACACCAGCGTATTACAGTTCGACAGGATCGCCTGCTGGGCCTCGGCGTCAAGCTGGTGGAGCGTCTGGGTCGCCAGGAGAAGTCCAAGTTTCTTCGACCGGGCCTTCGTGAGCATCTTGTCGATCTGGCTGGCCTCGGTGAGCACGTCGTCGCACTCGTCGATCATCAGGAAGTACGGATCGTAATCCCCGCCGATACCGCTGGCGCCGGCCAGTTCCCGGACCTTCTTCTCGGAGGGGTTGATCCGGTCGTTGACGCAGGTCCAGACCCGCCGCATCACGGCCGTCGCGACCATCTTTTTCGCCTCGCCCGGAAGGTCGTTCTTACAGATGATGATCTTACCCTCGTTGACGGCCTCGGCGATCGAGACGTCGGACTCGCGCTGGGCGAGGATTTGCCGAGTGATGGGATTCTCTACCCAGTCCTTCAGCCTCCCGACGAGTGCATCGAGTTCCTGGTCGGTTAGTTCCTCGGCGATCTGTCGCGTGTAGACTTCGAGGAACGCGATGTCGTCGTCGTCCGCCTCGGCGATCAGGTCCGCGAACTCGTAGCGGTTCTCTTCCTCGAGCAGCGCGTAGTACAGTTCGAGTGGCGTAAACTCGAACTCATGGCGGATCATCCCTCGGACCATCGTCTTCATCACGCGGTCCATCCGGTTGCCCCAGAAGTCGCCCGCCTTGAGCAACTCTTTGAAGTCCGAGACGATACCCTCGATCTCCTCGTCGAAGCCAGTCTCGCCGGGTTCGTGGTAAGTCTCGAAGAGGTTGAACCCGACCGACTTGTCGAGGAAGTCGTCACCAGGCGCGATGTAGATGACGTCCTCCCAGCGGTCTTTCGGGACGCGTCGCAGGAGATCATAGATATCGTCACCCTTTGGATCGATGATTGTCACGCCGTGGCCAGCGTACATTAGCGCCACCGCATCGTTGTACATCTTCGTGGTCTTCCCGGTACCCGTCGACCCCCCGTAGAAGACGTGCCGGAACAGGCGGTCGAACTCGACGGGAACCTCGCGACCCGAACTCTCCGAGACGCCGATCCAGAGTGGTTGTTTCGGTTCGGCCTGGGCGTTCTCGATCATGGCTCGCGGCCACGCCCCGGCGTAGGTCTCGACTTCCTCTTCGACAGGGTCGTAGCGCTCGATCGCCCACTCCTTGTTGTTCACTAAGACGGGCTCGGTTGGGTCGTCCTCGCCTTCGATCTGTGCGCCGAACTTCTCGAGTTCGTCCGTTGGTTCGTCTCCGAATAGACTCATGCACCGACCCCCTCGCTATCCACATCCGCGTCCTGTTCGTCCGTCTGTCCGACCTCCCAGTCGTCGTATTCTTCCGGCGGTATCCACGTCGCCGGGATATCGTACTGCCACTGGTCGCTGCCCTCGAGGTCGAACGACCGCGATTCTTTCTCCCATGGGACCACCTCGGCGTCGTGGTACTCCGAGAACCGGGGCGCGTTTGCCGGGACGTCCCCGGCGTGCGACGTCAGCGACCAATCGACGTCCTGCGTGTTGATATCGTCGTTCGGGATGTGGATCAACCCCGCTGCGCCACGGACACCCATCACGAGCGTTCGGTCCGCACGGGTACGGCCGTAGGCGCGCTCGAGCTCCCGAATCAGATTCTTGTCGTACAGCGGGACGACCTCGAAGCCCTGCTCGGTTTTCGACTCGTAGTAGGCGTCGAACTGCTGGGCCGTCTCCGCGACGCGCTGAATCGCCATCTGCGGGTCGTCCGAGACGCCGACGATACGGAGGTTCAGCCGAAAGCCCTTCTCGCCGCGCTGTTCGCGAACCGTGTTCGCGGCCTGCTTGTCCTTGTTCGACGGATCACGTTCCTCGCCGACGATCTCGAACTTCTCCGGGAACAGTTCCTTCTTTATCGCGTGTTTGAATCCCTCGTCTTTCCGGGGACTCTTGAGTTCGTCCGCGATATCGTCAATCGACGGCGCGAGCAGCCCACCCTTCCACCAGTTATTCGACGCCGGCTCGAAGATGGTCTGGACCGCTAGGTCAGTCTGGCAGTCGATCTCACGCTCGCCGATCATCTCCGCAGTGATAGAGCCGTAGGGATCGTTCTCGAAGCCCTCGATGTCCATGTGCTTGATCGGATAGAGGTGGCGACCATCCTCGCGCTTCCGGAGACGGAGATAGGCCCCAGCGACATACCGGCCCTCCTCGAGCGGTAGTAGGGTCGGCTGGTCGTGCTCGGAGACGTCGATATGGGCGTCTGGATAGAACGTCTCGAGCTGACGTTGCATCTGCTTCTGGGCCGTCTCGGTCGCCATCACCCACTGGAACCCGACGAGCCCGTTCACATACTGGAGTTCAAACGAGTGGGGCCCGGCGCTTGGGTTGTGAACGGCCGTCAGGAGGTCGATCGCGTCCTTCGGCCCGCCGCCGTCCTTATTCGGTTGGACGGAGATCGACTTCCGCTCCGGCAGTTCGCTGTAGAGGCGCTCGCCGAGTTCCGGCGTGATCTCGAGGGCGTCGTAACCGTCGTCGATGCCGAGTTTCTGTTTCGTGGCACAGGCGACCCGGTGTCCGAGGCCCATTAGGACCACCTCCACTGGCAGGTCTCGTCGTACTGACGAAGATACTCCTGGTAATCCTCGCCGTGCTTGCTCGGGTCGTACATCAACGCAACCGCCTCTCGAGGGTTCTGGTCGTAATCCATCCGGACGCGCCCGGGGAAACAGCCCTCGTTGTCGACCCGTAACAGGACTTCGGAGAACCCATCCGCGAGATTCCCCTTCTGGAGGTCGTCGATCAGTTCGGCTTCGTCACTCGAGAGACCGAGGCGCTTGCCCCACTGTTCGTTCATCCCTTCGACGTACTGGTA
>NZ_JAAVUO010000035.1:0-29126 GCF_012163165.1 Natronococcus sp. JC468 | reverse complement strand
AGCCCGCCGTCCTCGGCGGCTCCCTCCGCGAACCCTTCGACGGCGACGCGGGCGACCGAGCCCTCGAGTCGGCCGCCCTCGACCGACTCGACGACGTGGCGCAGGTCGTCGAGCCCGGCCTCGTACCAGTCGGGCGCCTGTGCGCCGCCCCAGTCCTGGGCCTCGTTCATGATCGGCGCCCGCCAGGCGTTCAGCAGCGGGCCGCGCTCGAGCAGCTCGGTTCCGTCGTACTCCATCGAGGCGAGGGTGCCGAGCTCGGAATCGACGGCGTACTCGAAGCCGTCTCCCTCGATCGCGATCGTCCCGTCGGTCTCCGAAACCGAGAGCCCGGGCATCGCCGCCGCGCGCTCGGTCTCGGGCTCGGGGACGTCGAACGGGACCGCGAACTGCTCGAAGGCGACCTCGTGGCCGGCGTCGGCGTAGTCGGTCGGCTCCGCGAGGCGGACGGAGACGTCGAGCCAGTACTCCGCGCCCGGCTCGAGGTCGGGCGCCTCGAAGGGGACGGTGACGGGTCGGGTCTCGCCCGGAGCGATCTCGAGGTCGAGTTCGCTGGAGTCGATCGTCTCCTCGTCGGCGGCGAGCTCCCACCTCGTCTCCAGCGCGGAGAGGTCGGTGAACCCGAAGTGGTTCGTCACGTAGAGCTCGCCGTTCTCGAGGGCGCGCGCCGCGATACCGACGGGCTGGTGGCTCTTCTTGAGCTCCCACATCTCGGGCTGGGGGGTGCGATCCGACCAGAGGGTGCCGTTGAGACAGAACGCCCCGTCGGGCCCCTCGAGGTGGTAGAACTGGAACGGCTCGCCGTCGTCGGTCTCGTCGTTCAGGTCCTGGTTGACCCAGTCCCAGATCCAGCCGCCCTGCAGGCTCTTGTCGCGCGCGAGATCGGCGAAGTCGTACGACAGCGTCGGCTCCCCGGGTGAGGAGTAGCCCTCCCCGTCGGGCGCGGCGCCGTAGAGGGCCACCGAGTCGAGCGTGACGCCCCCGTCGGCGTCGGGATCGCCCCCGATCAGGAGGTCGCCGCCGAACTCGAGGCCGTCGGCGGAGTCGTCCTCGACGCTCGCCAGTTCGCCGTTGACGTACAGCCGGAGTTCGCCGTCCGCGCGGACGCCCGCGACGGTGTGTCGGCCGTCCCCGTCGGGGATCGACGCCGCGACCGACGCGTCGCCGACCGCGAACTCGAACTCGCCGTCGGCGGCGCCCAGTTCGTAGCCGTCGACGGCGACCAGCGGGGTCGCGCCGTCGACGTCGCGCACGACGACCTCGACGGTCCCGCCCGTCTCGAGGGACGCGACGTCCGCGGCGTCGCGGACCTCGACGTACTCGCCGCCCTCGAGGGCGACCCGACCGTCCCCCGCGACCTCGGGGCTGCCGACGAGGACGCCGTCGTTCTCGCCTACGTTATCGCGCGCCCGGCGGACCGGGGGCTGGACGTACTCGGACCACATCTCGTGGATCAGCCCGAGGCTGTTGCCCATCGCGTGGTTGTACTCGCCCATCATCACGGGTCGTTCGCCGTCGCCGAGCCCGGAGCCGTCGCCCTCGCTGACCATCCCGTCGGGCATCGGGTAGCGCGGCCCGAGCATGTCGCTGTAGTCGATGGTCCAACCGCCGCCGTTGGGCTGGTGGTAGAGCTGGCGGGTGGTGTCGACGCCGCGGGGCTCGAGGTCGAGGGCCTCGCCGACGCGGTCGGCGTCGTCGGCCCCCGAGAGGTGGTGAGCCTCGAAGGTCTCCGGGATCCGATCGGCGTTCTCCTCGCCGAGGTTGTCGGCGGCCATCGCGAGGTGCGGCGGTCCCGTCCCGGCCTCGTTGCCCGTCGAGTAGACGAACACGGAGGCGTGGTTCTTGTCGCGCTGAACCATCCGCCGCCACCGGGCGAGGATCTGTTCGTCGAACGCGTCGACGTTGGCGGCCATCTGCTCCCACCAGTGGGTCTCGACGTTGATCTCGTCTTGCACGTAGATCCCGTACTCGTCGGCCAGCCGGTAGAACGACGGGTCGTTGGGGTAGTGGGAGGTCCGCACGGAGTTGACGTTGAACCGCTTCATGACCTCGAAGTCGGTCCGCAGGGTCTCGATCGGGACGTGTCGCCCGTAGTCGGGGTCGGTCTCGTGGCGGTTCACCCCCCGAACGTTCATCGGCTCGCCGTTGACGCGCCACGCCGAACTCAGCTCTCCCCGTTCGGCCTCGTAGGCCCGGAAGCCGACCTTCTCGAGCAGGACCTCGCCAGGGGCGTCCCCCTCGAGCGGAACCAGCTCCAGGACCAGCGTGTACAGCGTCGGGTCCTCGGCGGACCACTTCTCGGGGTCGCGCACCGCGGTCTCGAGCGAGACGTGGGCACCCTCGGCGCCGACGTCGGCCGACCCCGACAGCGTCGCGACCTCCCGACCCGTCGACCCCTTCCCCGGCGGGCCGCGGCCGGGACCCTCCGACGGGCCGTCTCCCGCGTCGCCGGGACGGGGACCGCGTCCCGGCGCGTCCTCGGGCAGCCCGCGTCCGGGCGTCTCCTCGGGCGGGCCGCGCCGCGGCCCCTCCGAATCGGGTGCGTAGAGACAGCCCCGAAGCTCGTACTCGCCGGACTCTCCGCCGTCGTTCGCGAGCTCGGCGTCGACCCGCAGCGTCGCGTCCTCGTAGTCGTCGTCGAGGTCGGTCCGGACGAAGAAATCGCGCACCCGAACCCGCGGCGTCGCGTACAGGTAGACGCTTCGGAAGATCCCCGAGTAGCGGAACATGTCCTGGGCCTCGATCGCCTCGGCGTCGGAGAAGCGATACACCTGGACGGTGACCTCGTGGGTCCCGCCGGGCTCGACGCGGTCGGTGACGTCGAACTCGCCGGGCGTCATCGACCCCTGGTGGTAGCCGACGTACTCGCCGTCGATCCAGACGAAGTACGCCTGCCTCACCCCGCCGAAGTGGAGGTGGGTTCGGCGGCCGTCCCAGTCGGCGGGGACCTCGAAGGAGCGACGGTAGACGCCGACGGGATTGTTCTCCAGCGGGACCTCCTCGACGGGGTTCTCGTCGGAGGGCGGGTCGTAGTGGTTCCAGGTCAGGTCGGTGTTGGCGTAGATCCGCTGGCCGTACCCCCGGGCCTGCCAGCTGCTCGGGACAGCGATCTCGTCCCAGTCGACGTCGTCGTGAGAGTCCGGAACCACCGCGTAGTTCTCGTAGCGTCTGAACCGCCAGTCCCCGTCGAGCAGCCGGAAGTACGGCGAGCGGTCGAACCGGTCCTCAAGGCGCTCGTAGGGAACGTCGGCGGCGACGGCCTGCTCGGTCGACTCGAACGGGACGGTCGTCGTGACGTGTGGCGGCTCGTGGTTCTCCTCGAAGACCGCCGGATCGTCGATGTACGACCGGAGCGTCGCCTCGTCGATCGCGCCCGGGGGGATCCTCGAGGGGGAGGAATCGTCGGACGCGGCCGCGGCGCCGACGCCGGCGCCCGACGTCAGCGCCGCCATCCCCGTCGCCTGCAGGAACCGCCGTCGCGACGTCGAGAGCCGTCGCCCGACGGGTTCGGTCTCGGTCGGCTCGTCGGCTCCGCTCATCGGTTCGATCCCCCGCTCGAGACGGTCGTGCGTCGATCGGTATCGATCGTCAGTGCTGTTACCATCCGTCACGATACTCGACAGGTGACTATTTAATTGTACTGGTGATCGTAATTGGATCCCTAGTAAAACAGGTAGTTAGAAACGCGAACGGCGACGCCCTCGAGCGCGTTCGCGGGCGGTCGAACCGGGTTCCGGATGGACGAACGATTCCCGCGTGCGGTGGCCGTCGCGTCGAACGGCTCTCTCGTCTCGCCCCCGGAGTCACTCCCTGAAGAGGTTCAGTTCGATCTCGTTGGCCGCGCTGACGACCAGTCCCGCGAGGTCCTCCTCGAGTTTCTTCCCGCTCATCCGATCGACGCTCCCGGAGACGCTGATCGCCCCGACGGGTCGGTCGGACGCCGCGATCGGCGCCGCGACGCACTGGACGGACGGGCGGTGCTCCCCGCGTTCGAACGCGAGCCCGCGGTCCCGTATCGAGCGAAGTTCCCGCTCGAGTTCGTCCCTCGAGTCGATCGTCTTGTCGGTCCGTTTCGGCAGGCCGACGGCGTCGACGATTTCGTTCACCTCGGCCCGGTCCATCCGCGAGAGGATCGCCTTGCCGCCCGCGGTCGTGTGGAGGGGGACTCGCTCGCCGACGACCGGGAGGAACTCGTTCGCGTCCGTCCCGCCGTCGGTCGCTCTGTACGCGTAGACGCCGTAGCCGTGCTCGGCGACCTGGAGGTTCGTCACCGCGCCGGCGGTGCTGGCGAGGCCGTCGACCGCGGGTCTCGCCGCGCGGACGAGCTCGCGGCGTTCCCGGGCACGGTTTCCGAGACCCAGAAACCGGAGGCTGAGCGAGTAGCGCGTGCCCTCCTTGCGCACGTAGCCCAGCGATCGCAGCGTGTTCAGGTGTTTGTGGACGGACCCGTTCGAAACCCCGGTGCGCTCGGAGAGCTCCGTGATCCCCGCCTCGCCGACCTCGTCGAGGGCCTCGACGATCCGAAACGTCGTCGCCACGGAGCGAACCGGATACGATGTCTCCGACATAGGGGACGATCAGCGTCGAGCGGCATATATTTTCCTATAGCGAAAAAGCTTGGCGACGGAGGCGTCTCGATCGGACGGAAACGGCGATTGCGCTCGAGGGACGGCCCGTTCGGCGGCGCGCGAGCGTCGCCGTTCGGTCCACCCCCTGTCGGACCGTACCGCGGGAGGGTATATTTATAACGGACCGGGAGAATCGGTACGCACGAACGGGGCCGTCGGCGGATCGGCGTACCGAGTCGGCGACGCGGTCGGAACGCGTCGCTCCGTCGGTCGAACGGCGGGCGCGGAGCCGTCTCGAGGCCCCTTCCCAACGACTCCCACCATGTCCGAAATCGTCGATTACGACCTGTACGAAGTCCCGCCCCGATGGCTGTTCCTGCGAGTCGAGACCAGCGACGGGCTGGTCGGCTGGGGCGAACCGGTCGTCGAGGGACGGGCCGCGACCGTCCGAACGGCCGTCGAGGAGCTGATGGACAACTACCTGCTCCGGAAGGATCCCGCGCGGATCGAGGACCACTGGCAGACGATGTACCGCGGCGGGTTCTACCGGGGCGGCCCGATTCTGATGAGCGCCATCGCCGGCATCGACCAGGCGCTGTGGGACATCAAGGGCAAGCGATTCGACGCGCCGATCCACGAACTCCTGGGGGGTCGCGCTCGCGACCGCGTTCGCGTCTACCAGTGGATCGGGGGCGACAGGCCGTCGGAGGTCGGCGAGGCCGCCGCCGAGAAGGTCGAGAACGGCTTCACCGGGCTGAAGATGAACGCCACCTCGGAGCTCCGTCGGGTGGACAATCCGGCCGCGGTCGAGAACGCGGTCGACCGACTCCGCGAGGTCCGCGAGCGCGTCGGCCCCGAGATCGACGTCGGCGTCGACTTCCACGGCCGCGTCTCGAAGCCGATGGCCAAGCGACTCGCCCGGGCGCTCGAGCCGTACGAGCCGATGTTCATCGAGGAGCCGGTCCTTCCGGAGCACAACGACGCGCTCGGCGACATCGCCGAGCACACGACGATCCCGATCGCGACGGGCGAGCGGATGTACTCCCGGTGGGACTTCAAGGAGGTCTTCGAGAGCGGAGCAGTCGACGTGATCCAGCCGGACCTCTCGCACGCGGGCGGGATCACGGAGGTCAAGAAGATCGCGGCGATGGCGGAGGCGTACGACGTCGCGCTGGCGCCCCACTGCCCGCTCGGCCCGATCGCCCTCGCGTCCTGCGTCCACGTCGACGCGATCTCGCCGAACGCGCTGATCCAGGAACAGAGCCTGAACATCCACTACAACGAAACGAGCGACGTTCTCGACTACCTCGAGAACCGGAACGTCTTCCGGTACGACGACGGGTACATCGAGGTTCCAACCGGGCCCGGACTCGGGATCGACATCGACGAGGAGTACGTCGAACGGCAGGCCGAGAAGACCGTCAACTGGCACAACCCGGTCTGGCGAAACGAGGACGGAAGCGTCACCGAGTGGTAGGCGACGTTCGGGATCGTCCTCGGTCGCGGTCGAACCGCCGTCGCTCGGCGTTCTCTCGAGCGAGCGCCCGCCGACGGACCGCTCGGTTCGACGACGCTCGGACGAAAACGACGGGCAACGCGAGTGCAGCGATTTTTCGCGTGGAGAAAATCCCGCCGTCTGCCGACGACGCTATCGGCCAGGACGCGGCCGTATTACGTACATACTATCGTAAATATCTGCCAGTCGCTCGATGCCACCGACGGGAACTGCACCGATCGCGGCACCGCCAAAGCGCTCCGACCGTCGTCCCGCGCACATCTTTTCGTCACAGGAAAACCGTCCCGTCGGTCCGTCACGCGCGAGACGAACGGCGTGTGTGGAGATCGTCGTCGGCCGTGCGAGGGGCGTTCGCTCCCGCCGTTCGACTCACGGGGGACCCTCGAGCGTCACGCCGTCCGGGCCGATTCGACGGCGTCGACGAACGCCGCCGCGGTCTCGCGGATTTGTTCCGCGTCCCCGGCCGCGACGGCGTCGCCGTCGACGATCGCGCTGCCGGCCCCGACCGCGACGGCGCCGGCAGCGAAGAAGTCGCCGACGTTCTCGGGCGAGACGCCACCGGTCGGAACGACGTCGACGTCGCCGAGCGGTCCCCGCAGCGCACCGACGTGGCCGGGGCCGACCGTCGTCGCGGGAAACAGCTTCAGCATGTCCGCGCCGGCCTCCACGGCGGTGACGGCCTCGCTCGGCGTCATTACGCCCGGAATCGAGACGACGCCCCGCCGATTACAGGCGCGGATCACCGCCGGATTGCAGTCCGGCGCGAGGACGAACTCCGCGCCCGCGTCGACCACCGACTGCGCCGCCGCCGGGTCCAGCACCGTCCCCGCGCCGACGACGGCGTCGGTACCCGCCAGTTCCCGATCCACCGCGGCGATCTTCGCTCCCGTGCGTTCGCCGTCGGCGGTCACCTCGAGCGCGGTGACGCCCGCCTCGTGTATCGCCCTCGCGACGGACGCGATCCGTTCCTCGTCGATCCCCCTGAGGATAGCGATCACTCCGCCGTCGACGATGCGCTCTCTCACTCCAGACGCGTTTGCCATACCCCCGATTGGCGCATCGGGTGCTTCAATCTAGGGGCCCGTCCGACGGCTCCGTTTCGTGGTACTGTCAATACATAATTAGATTACATATCTAATATAGTGATTCAAAAACACTAAGCTACCATTTTCTATATACGGTGAAATCAGATTTCGGTGAAATACACAGAAGGGGTCAAAAGGCGACATTTACGGCGATTTAGTCGAGATCCTGTCCACTGGCCGAGAAGTCTGTGTTTCGGTGCTGGTTTGTTTCTAGCATCGATTGTAAAGCCCTAAAATACGCGATGCCGTCCGTTATATCCCTCGAGTCGGCGATCGACGGCGAATTGAGTATATTGTGTAATAGATTCAATATCATGTCGTGATTTACCCTATGATATCCGATGTATCGTTCGATCTCGAACGAAGCGACTACGGCGCGGAACGCACGTACCGCTCGCCGACGACAAACGCGTCGGCAACGATTCTCCCGAGATCGGCGGTTTGCGATCGCTGATGCCCTCGAACTGCGAGTCGAACGCGAAACGTCCGTCCCGGAGCACCGACTATCCCACTGCGAACTGAACAATTCGCAAGATAGCGCCCATGTGTTTTGGGGCGGGTCTTATCCCTCCTGTGTTCCGAGGTCGACGTATGGACACCCACGAGGCGTTCGCCGTCCTGTCCGACTCCGACCGCCAGCACGTCCTCGAAGAACTGCTCGAGACCGAGGGTCGCACCACGGTGGGCGTCCTGGCCGATCAGCTCGCCGCACGTCGGAAAAACCGCGCCGACGAACTGGACCGGGAGCACGCGGAGGTGCGCCTGGTCCACAACCACCTTCCGCGCCTGGCCGATCACGGCGTGATCGAGTACGACCGCGAGAGCGGTGAGGTGGTACTCGTCGACGCATCCGACCTCGAGCCGTACCTGACCGACCCGGTTCGAAAGCGCCGGATCCCGATCGACGAGTAGTCGGCGAGGGAGACGAACACTACCGACGGACCGTCCCCGCGGTCAGAGGTCGATGCCGCCGTTGACGTCGATGACCTCGCCCGTCACGTAGCCCGATTCCTCGCCGGCGAGATAGCGGACGAGACCCGCGATCTCCTCGACGTCGGCGAACCGCTCGAGCGGGATCTCCCCGCGCAACTGGTCTTGGACCTCGTCCGGGATCGCCTCGACCATCTCGGTGCGGGTGAACCCGGGGGCGATGCAGTTGGCGGTCGTCCCCGTTCCCGCCAGCTCGAGCGCGAGCGAGCGCGTGAAGCCGAACAGCCCGCTTTTGGCCGCCGCGTAGTTGGCCTGTCCGACATTGCCCTGCTTCCCGATCACGCTCGAGAGCGTGATGATGCGGCCGTGGTCGGCCGCCTCGAGGTCGTCGTAAAACGCCTTGGTGCAGTTGAACGTCCCGTGCAGGGAGACGTCGACGACGCGGTGCCAGTCCTCCGGGGTCATGTTCGCGAACGTGCGATCGGCCGTGATCCCGGCGTTGTTGACGAGGACGTCGATCGAACCGAGCGAGTCCGCGACGGCCTCGCGCATCGCCTCGATCTCGGATCGATCCGTGACGTCGGCTCGGACCGGGTGGCCCGTTCCCGCGGTGTCGGCCTCGGTGATCGCGTCGGCGACCTCGTGGGCCCGCTCCTCGGAGGACCGGTAGTTGACGACGACGGTCGCGCCGTACCGACCGAGTTCGCGGGCGATCCCGCGGCCGATCCCCCGCGAGGCCCCGGTGACCAGACACGTCCGTCCGGCGAGGGGCTGGCGCGGCGGCCGTTCCAGCCCCGCCGGCGGCTCGGCGAGCTCCGCCGTCATCGGTTCCCCTCCGGTCGCGTTCGGTCGAACCGCGGGGCGTCGGCGAACGGGGCGTTACTGGATCGCATATCCACCCTCCGCTCGAGCGACGAGGTCCTGTCGGACGAGCGACCTGAGAATCGGTAGCAGCGTCAGCTTCGACAGCCCCAGCAGCCGCTGGAGCTCGGTCGCGGTCGCCGTCCCTCGCATCGACAGGGCGAGGTAGACGAGCTTTGTTCGGGGCGAGTCGAGGTCGGGTAGCGCCTCCTCTCGGTTCGGTGCTACCATCTCCTGGGTACTCGTGGACATCATCACCATCGATGACGGCCACAGGCCAATTAATAAAGCTAGCTGAGAGGTGTCCGCACGTCACGTGGGATCGATTGTCTCGAGTCGATCCGTCCGTTCCCGCTCGAGGCACGGTCGCCGACGGCGGGTCGACCCGAAGCGCGGTCCGCACCGAGGAGCGCGATCCCGCAGCGGTCGACCGAACGTCCCGACCCGGTCCGGGAACGGGCCGTCCACGCCCCGCGGTCCGTTCAGGGACTCGTACGGTTCGAATTAGTCCGTACCACTATCGTACTTATATGTTATGGGAGTGATCAAAACGCGCGCCTCGGGGGAACGCCTATCCGGGATTCTCGACCACGCTTTCCCATGTCGACCGAACCACGGGCGCGGGCGCGCGCCGCCGACGGGTTCGACGGGCGGGCGGCCGTCCGCGTTCCCCGACAGGAGACGAGGGGGGCGGTGCGCCGCCTCGAGATCGACGAAGCGACGTACGCCGACGACGGGTTCGTCGTCGCCGCGTACGACGCCGGGATGGACCGCATCAGCGCGAGCGAGCCCCTCGCCGCGGGCGAGACGTTCGAGGGGACGCTCGCGCTCGAGCGCCCCTTGACCGACACCCAGACCGTGACCGTCGTCCTCCACCACGACGAGGGCGGCGAACCGGGCGAGCGAGCGACGGTCGACGACGTCGTCGTCCTCGACAACGCTACGGTCGGACGCCGCGAGTTCGACCTCGAGGGGGCGCGTCGATGACCGCGGAACGACGCCTCCGATCCCCGCGGCGGCGCGAGGTACTGAAACTCGGCGGTGCAGCGTTTCTGACCGCCGGCGCCGCCGGAACGGCGCAGGGCGCTCGGGGCGAACGGTGCCCGGCCGAGGACGGCCTCGTCTTCGCGGAGTACAACGTCGAGGGGCTCACCACGGAGCGAGCCTTCGGCGGGGACGACGAACGGCTACAGGCGGCGGCCGAGGTCGTACAGCGCGCTCCCGAGCCGGACGTGCTGACGATCTGCGAGATCGACAACAACTTCCAGTCGGGCGAGCGCTCGCACACCCACACCGGCGAGGCCTTCCTCCGGAACTACCTGAACGTCCCCCAGGGCGACGGGCTCGAGGGCGTCGACTACGATTACTTCTACGCCCCCGAGAGCAACACGGGCGTTCCCAGCGGCATCGACGCGTTCAAGGACGGCCACGCGCTCGAACCCGGAGACGACGCCTACGGCGAGGACGCGTGGGGCTTCGGCCAGTACCCCGGACAGTACGCACTCGGGATCTACAGCAAGTACCCGATCGACGTCGAGAGCGTCCGCACGATGCGGCGCCTCCGCTGGCGGGACGTCCCGGGGAACAGGATCCCGACGACCGACGTCATCGAGTCGGAACTCGACGCGGACGAGGAGCCGATGGGGTGGCTGACCGAGGCCGAGACGCGACGCTTCCGGGTCTCCTCGAAGACCCACGCCGACGTCCCGATCCGGATCGGCGACGAGACCGTCCACGCCGTCATCGCCCACCCCACGCCGCCGGCGTTCGACGGACCCGAGAACTTCAACGGCCGTCGCAACCACGGCGAGAACAAGCTGCTTGGCGACTACGTCCGGGGCGCGGACTACGTCTACGACGACGACGGCTGCGTGGGCGGGCTCGAGCCCGACGAGGCGTTCGTCGTCATGGGCGATCTGAACGCCGAGCCCGGCCAGGGGAACAACTTCGACGCCGTCGGCGAACACGTTATCGACAACCCGCGGATCAACGCCGAGGGGACGCCGACCAGTCCGGGCGGCCGAGCCGCGGGCGACGAGCGCTGGACGGCCGCGTGGGAGCGACGGGCCGACTACGTCCTCCCGTCCGAGGAGTTCGACGTCCTCGACTCCGCGGTCTACTGGCCCGATCCGGACGCGGAACCGGACCTGCACGCGACCGCCACCGCCGCGTCCGACCACTTCATGGTCTGGAGCGAGGTCGCGCTGCGCTGATCGCCCGTCGACGCTCGCGGTTTCGCGCACGCGTCTGTGGTGAGGCTGTCCCGCCTCGGTAGTCGCCCGTTGCACTCGTCCGTCCGCGGTAACGAGTGAATACGGCCACGGTAGCGACAGTGTACCACGCCCGCGGGCGCGGTAGCGAGGGGTTACCACCCCGTCCCGGGCGGGCTTCGATCGGTACCGCTCGGGAGAGTGAGTTATGTATCTGAACGTCCGGATCAAAATACATCGAATTCGTTCGTAGATCCATGTAATTCGCCCCAATACACCGTTACTCGGACAGAAAGTACTAAGTTCTCCTGGGCGACTGTCAGACGTATGGCACGCGACGCCGCGAACCTGAACGGAGACGCCCCGAACGGTCACGCCGCCCTCCCCAACCGTGTGACGGTCGTCGGACACGGCGGCCCAGCGAGTTTCGAAATCACCGTCGACGGGACGATCGAAGCCGCCGACGGCGACGGAACGGCCGTCGTCTCGGAGCACGCCGCCGAAGGAGCGATCGAAACCGGCGTTACCCGGTTCCGCTTCTCCGGCGACCTGGCTAACGCACACGTCCTCGATCGAACCGAGCCGCAGTCGCCGACGATCCACGTCGAGTACGGCTCCAGCTAACCCACCATGGCCCTTACTGACGACGATTCCACCGAGACCGGAGCGCCCAGTATCGAACGCCCGTACGATCCCGACACCGCGCCGACCGTCGCCGTCCTCGAGGCGATCGCCGCCCTCGAGGGGACCGACGCGACCGCGCTCGACGACGAGGTCGGGCTCGTCCTCTACGACCACCTCGACCCGCAGGCGCTCGACGCGCTGTTTACCAGCGGGTCGACGGCCGCGAGCGTATCGGTCGCGCTCGAGGCGGACGAAACCTACGCCGTGACGATCGCGTCCGACCGCGTGGCCGTCGCGCGACGCGAGTAGCTCTCCTCGTCGGTCCCGCGTCGATCCGTCCTCGAGTCGCATCACCGGCGATCGACCGAGCCCGCCGCGCCCTCGAGAGCGCGTCGACCGCGTCTGCTCGAGGGGGGCGACCACAAACGGTATCCCGTTCGTTCGCGATCCGTGATACTATGGTCAAGTCGACGGTCCGGTTCCCCGAGGAGGTGCTCGAGATCGTCCAGGGGCACATCGACGACGGCGCGTTCGCGAACCGATCGGAGTTCCAGCGCTTCGCCGTGGAGTTCCTGCTCTCCGAGCTCGAAGCGGAGTACGAGCCGCTGCTCGAGGAGTTCGACGAGATTCGGCAGGAGGCCCTCGAGGGGGGCTCCCCCGAGGCGGCCGAGTACATCTCCGAGGCCGACTCCTCGGAGTTCCTGCGAACCGCGGGTCGCGTCCGACAGTGCGCGGTCCGAGGCGACCTCGAGACGGCCCGCGAGCTGATCGACACGCGGTACCCGCCCTCGAGTCCGAAGGCGATGCTGCTGGACCTGATCGTCGAGGGCGCGACACCGCGGCGATCCCGCCGGCTCGAAGAGTAGCCACGACGGTCGGCGCCTCGGGAGTACGCGTTGCAGGTTCTCGAGACGACGCTACGGGACGGGTGATCGGAGCGTTTCTCGAGTGCGATCGATCGCTCGAGAAGGGGTTTCAGTCGGCGCTGTGAAGCGGTACGGAGCCGCAGTTCGGGCAGCCGTTGTGCTTGGTCGTCTTGTAGTCGAGTTCGGAGCCACACGTCACGCAGTTGTAGCAGCTGTCTGTCATTGGTCGGACTCAGGCCGGGGATTCCTATATGCGTTGTGTGGGTTGGGTCTGCATAGCCTGACGGAACGCGGCGATAGCGCCGAAGCGGGACGGCGTCCGTCCCCGGATCGGGTACATGTTCGTCCGGGCGGACGGCGGAACCGACTCCGGCTCCGGCAGTCGTCGCACTCGAGTCGCGGCGGGACCGTTTTCCGGCGCGGTACGCTCCGTGCGCTCCGAACCTTCCGACGAGTACTGGAGGGGGTGTCCGCCCGCCTCGAGATTCGCTGGTATCGAAACGACGACTTCGGCGTCCACTACCGGGAGGAGCGACGGGACGGGGCGTCGCCGTGTCGGTGGGTTCGTCGTCCCAACGCGCACAGCTCGCGGGAGCGCGTTTATCCGCCCTCGGACGCGGTCTCATACTTCGGACACGATCTCGTACGGCTGCGGGGGACAGTGGCCGACCATCGCGACGCGTGCCGTCTCGTCCTCAATGCGATCGAGGACCGTCTCGAGACGCCGCGGGAGTAGTCGGCGGACGACGCTCTCCCGTCTCGAAGACGTCCGAACGCGCGTCGATTCCCGCGAACGAATCAGTGTGAGAGCAACGGCGAGAACGAACCGACGCGAGAGGACGGACGGGCTCGAACGGTATCGCGTCGTAGACTCTCACAATCTTTGACGAGGTGGGTAGGTCTTAGTGAGAGCGTCGAGACTACCCGAGCGGGCGACCCGGTCCCGGCGAGCGGGAGCAGCCGAAACGTGTCATAGATCACCGTTGCCGACTGCGTTCGTTTCGCCGTCGCTTCTGGGTTGCCCTCCGTTCGGCGAGCGCCGCGTGTCGCAGGGTCGGAATCGGACGCGGGTTCGGTATCGTCACCGCCCCAGTGGCGACCGTCTCGATCCGTCAGTCCCCGCGCCGTCCGTCGGTGGCACCGCGGTCGACGAGCCGAGTGGGACGTTCCGTACCGATGCTCCGCCACGGACGGCGCTTCGTCTCGAGACGGGACGTCGCGTCCTCGTCAACCGCGACTGCCGTTGCCATAGACGCGACTACCAGGTGAGTCCCTCGTAGGCGAGGCCGTCGCGTCGCTCGACGATCCGTCGACCGTCAACGACGACGGGGTCGGCCATCGCGTCGAACTCCTCGTCGAGGGCGGCGAACTCGTCCCAGTCGGTGACGACGACGGCGCCGTCGGCACCCTCGAGCGCGCTTGCGGCGGAGTCGGCGTACTCGATCTCGGGGAACCGCTCGCGCATGTTCTCGGCGGCGACGGGATCGTAGGCGACGACCTCCGCGCCGCGGTTCCGGAGCGTCTCGATCGTGGGGATCGCCCGCGAGTTTCGAATATCGTCCGTCTGCGGTTTGAATGCGAGTCCGAGGACGGCGATGCGCGCGTCGGCGGGGTCGACGTGGTCCTCGAGCAACTCGAGCAGGCGTTCGGGCTGGCGGTCGTTGATCTCGACGGCGGCCTCGAGGAGCGCGGGATCGTAGTCCTCGTCCCGGGCGGCGGCGACGATCGCGTCGACGTCCTTGGGGAAACAGGAGCCGCCCCAGCCGACGCCGCTGCGGAGGAACTGCTCGGAGATGCGGTCGTCCAGGCCGACGGCCGCCATCACCTCGTAGGCGTCCAGGCCGAACTCCTTGCAGACGTTCCCGATATCGTTGACCAGGCTGATCTTCGAGGCGAGGAAGGCGTTGTTCGCGTACTTGATCATCGAGGCCGTCGCGGGATCGGTCTCGACGACGTCGGCGTCGTGTTCGTCCAGTAGCGGGTCGAAGACCGCGTGGAGCTGGTCGGTCGCCCACTCGGAGTTCGTTCCGAAGACGACTTTGTCCGGGGTGAGGAAGTCGTCGACGGCGCTGCCTTCCCGGAGGAACTCGGGGTTCATGCCGACCTCGACGTTAGGGTTGTCGTTCGATCCTCGGTTGACGGCGGGCTCGAGGACCTCTCCGATGCTCGTCGGGGTGACGGTACTCTTGATAACGACGAGGTGTCGGTCGGCCTTGTCGGCGAGGGCTTCGCCCGCGGCTTCGGCGGCCGCCTCGAGCGCGGTGAGGTCGATGCTGCCGTCCTCGTTCGAGGGCGTTCCGATCGCGAGGAACGTAACGTCGGATTCGGAAACCGCGTCGTAGGACGTGGTGGCCTCGAGTCGGTCGCCGGCGTGGGTCGCGAGGAGCTCCTCGAGGCCGGGTTCGTCGATCGGGGCTCGTCCCTCGTTGAGCGCGTCGACGACGTCCTCGTCGATGTCGATCGCGGTGACCTCGTGGCCGAGGTCGGCGAAGCAGGCCGTGACGGTGGTTCCGACGTAGCCGCTGCCGATGACGGAGATGTGCATGGAGTGATTGCTCGTGCGAATCTGTAAGAGCGTTCTGGTACCGGGTTGCTCGAGAGGAGCACCTGTCGTGGCTCGAGGGGGCGTCTCGAGGGCGCGGGGCGTTCTCGAGGAACACCTGATAGCGACCCGGTTGTTGCTGGATCGTTGGTGGAGAGTGGATTTCGTGTGCTCTCTATTCGGGTGCTTCTTATGAACGTGGAATAAATCCGTCACGGAGGCCCAGAGCGGGTTCACGACCCCTGAGTCTCTAATGGAGTCGATCGTCGTGCTGAAACTGCTCGTGATCGGACACTGGGCGATCTTTTCGTCGTTCTTCCTGAGCGCCGTAAATCAAGAGTGGTCGTCTGACCCTGTAGAATGCCTTTCTTTTTCCTATTCGGTATCGGACAGGGCTTCGCAGAACCGATCACCGATACAGCACTGAACACACTCACGCCCGATGCATTCCGTGGCGGGATTATGAGTATCCGAACGAGTGTGCTTCAGTTCGGAACGACTCTCGGTCCGCCAGTGTTCGTTGCTGTCGCCTCGATCGTCTGCTATACCAATACGCTCCTCATTGCCGGCATCGCTGCCCTCGCCCTCGGTGTCTCTGCATTCGGTCTTCTCACGCTTTCAAAGATTGCGCAATCGACTCAATCCCGAAGCGTCACAAACAAGTAATCGTAGAGTGTCATCGTAGCTCTCGGCGACTGGGACTGGTTGCGATAGTCAGAGCGTCTGTGCCTCTCTCGATAGCGGGAATGAGAGCTGATACTCGACGGCACGTCCGATGATTCTGCCTCCTATGTCCTATCGTGTATCGTATAGTGGCTTCTACGCATATCTGTTGGGATATGATTCACTCCCGATCCAGGTTCGTGCTCTGCTCTCCGTCCACCGCATCAATACGTCCGTGGTGGCCGCTCGAGAATCTCAAAAATCTCCCGTGCTCGATATTCTCGGTTCCGTTCCTTTCCAGTCGTTTCTTCGAGTACTCCTTCTTCTACCAGTTGGTCGATTGCTCGATACGCCGTTGGACTCGTTACCTCGAGTAACTCTTCAGCAATAGTAGCGGTAAGATATGGCTGCTCAAAGAGTTTGCACGCGAGCTCTGCATAGGCAGCAGCGGTGTTGCCGTACGTCGCTTCATATTCCTGCTGCAACGTATGAAGCTCTTGAGACCGGAGTAACGATTCCTCCGCTTGGTGGCGGATACCCGTCACAAAGAACTCGACCCATCCTGTCCACTCACCGTACTTCCGGACGGTATTCAGACGATCGACATACGTCTCTTTGTAGCGATTGAAGTACTCGCTCAAGTAGAGCGTTGGTTGCTCGAGGTAGCCTTGGTCATATAGTTGTAATGTGATGAGGAGACGCCCAAGCCGACCGTTCCCGTCCCCGTATGGATGAATCGTTTCGAACTGATAGTGTGTGAGTGCAATATCGATGAGCGGGTGGTAGCTACCCCCGGTTCGGATGTATGTCATCAGCGCGTCCATCAGACCGTCAACGGCGCTTGGAGCGGGAGGGACGAATTCACCCAAGTGGTTCGGAACGGTCTTGAATTCCCCAATGGTGTCCGTTTCTCGGCGGTCTTCAGGCACGTCGGTCAGGAGCGTCTTCTGGAGAGTATGCAGAAGATCGATCGAGATCCCATTACCGTGATCGAGTGCATTGATTCCGCTTTCGAGAGCACGCTCGTAGTTGAGGACTCCTTGGACGTCTTTCGTTTCGTCTATGGATGTCGCTTGCTCATCAATTGTCTTGGAGTGCCTCAGTGACTGAGTCTCGAAACTATAGAGCGCGTTGTAATCGATGTCTGCGCCCTCGATTTCGGATGACTCCATTGCTTCTTTCCGAAGCAACGACGTGTACAACACGGGTGCGAAATCAGTGGTCTGACTGAATCCGCTGAGTTTTCCGAGCCAAAACGTTGCCTCCGAAAGCATCTCGTAGAATTCTTTCTCGAATTGTAACTCGTTATCTGGTGGAAGAGGATCCGGATGATAATATGGATGCCGATCATATGGAACAAGGCGCCCGGGGGCATCGTCAGGTAACTCTTGAAGGGGCATTTGTGACTACAACGGTATCGAACCCCTTATTAGTTAAATTTTGCTTATTAAATGTAATCTAGGTTCTGTGGAGAAGGCATTGTTCTTAATTTGGGTTCAGGGTGTATCATAGATCAGGGCAAAGTCGATAGCGCGATTACCGTGGAACCTCACGACTTCAGTCGTGGGAGGATGTCAGTGTGCTGGCTGCTCGGCATCGAGTAGTGCATGTGGTTTGATTCGGGACAATCGCATCGCGTTCCCGGTGACGGCCGTCGTCATTCCGGCGTCGCCGGCGAGGACGGCCAGCCAGATGGGAACATATCCAAACGGGACTGCAACTGCCAGACCGGCTTTGATAGCGAGACTAGCCCAGATGTTCTGCCGGATGACGCCGTTTGCATCGTTTGCGAGTTCGTAGAGGTAGGGGAGCTTCGCAAGGTCATCGCCCATCAAGGCGATGTCTGCGGTCTCCAAGGCGGTGTCCGTCCCAGCTGCACCCATGGCGACGCCGACTGTGGCGGTGGCCAGCGCCGGTGCATCGTTGATACCATCACCGACCATTGCAACCCCGTCGTACGCTTCGACGAGGTCCTCGATCGCAGTAACCTTCTCCTCTGGGAGGAGTTCCGCCCTATACTCGTCAACGCCAACCTGCTCGGCAATAGCGCGAGCGGTTCGCCCGTTATCGCCCGTCAGCAGTACTGTTCGGGAGACACCAAGTTGTTCGAGTCGCGCGATCGTTCGCTTCGCTTCCGGTCTGAGTTCATCGGCCACGGCGATGATGCCCTCGAGTTCGTTTTCAGTTCCGACGAGGACGACGGTCTTGCCCTCAGCCTGGAGTTCGGGGACAGTCTCTTCGAGGAGATCGAGACAGTTGTTTCGGTCGCACATCTGGCGGGCAGTCTGTGTAACGATACCTCCGTCGGTCGTCGCATGAACGTGGTTCAGGTCGAACCCCTGTTCCTCGAAGAGTCCTGGCTTCCCAGCGAAATGTGGGGTTCCGTCAAGGTCAGCACGCACGCCTTTCCCGGTGATACTTTCGAACTCGTCGACCTCACGCTCTGGGACACCAGCTTCGCCCGCTTCCGCGACGATCGCCTCGCCGATGGGATGTTCACTCCGCTGTTCGAGGCCGCGTGCACACCGGAGAACGGCTTCCTTTGAGTTCCCGTTCAATGGAACGACATCGGTGACGGTGAGTTCCCCCTTCGTGAGCGTTCCTGTCTTGTCAAAGGCGACGACGTCGACCGCGCCCATCGCTTCGAGGTGAGTACCGCCCTTGATCAGGACGCCATTTTTGGCGGCGCTCGTAATTCCAGACACCACCGAAACGGGCGTCGAGATGACGAATGCGCAGGGACAGGCCAACACCAGCAGCGTCAGCCCGTAGACGACAGCCGTGGACCAGGTCGTGCCGAGGATAGACGGGCTTCCCACCGTCGTCAGGATGGCGAAGGCAACGACGACTGGCGTGTAGTACGTCGAGAAGCGCTCAACGAACTGCTCACGTTCGGTTTTGTTCGACTGGGCGTCTTCGACCATCTCCACGATGCGGGAGAGCGTGTTATCACCGGCTTCGGAGGTGACCTCCACCTCGAGATACCCTTCTTCGTTGATCGTGCCGGCGTACACTTCGTCGCCCGTCGTCTTGTCGATGGGGACGCTTTCGCCCGTGATGGGCGCCTGATTGACGGCGCTTTCACCGTCGATAACGGCCCCGTCCATCGGAACTTTCTCCCCTGGTTTGACAACGACGACGTCACCCACGGCGACCTCGTCGACGGGAATCGTCTCCGTGCTCTGATCACGCTTGACGGTCGCTTCGTCCGGTGAGAGATCCATCAGCTCTCGGAGCGAGTTCCGGGCGCGATCCATTGAGTGTCGCTCCAGCAGTTCAGCGACGCTGAACAGGAACGCAAGCGTGGCAGCCTCGAAGTAGAGTGCCTCACCGAAGACGAGACTCGCAACGAGCGCCCCGAGAATAGCCACAGACATCAGAAAGTCGATATCGAGGTTCAGATTCCGCGCCGAATAGTAGCCGTTACGAAGGATCTCCTGGCCGCCGGTGGCCACTGCAACCAGAAACAGGACGTCTGCGATGAGTAGCTCCGTCCCAAGAAGACCTGCAATCTGTATATTCTGGCCAGTCAGGAAGAACTCGAAGAGTAAGCCGAGGGCGACGAATCCACCGCTCACCCACGTCTTGCGTGCTCGCGAACTCGTCCAGATGCGCTCGCGCTCTTCGGCCGGTTCCTGACGTCCGGATTCGTCGCCTGCCGTGTCCGTGACCTCGTACCCAGCGCTTTCGATAGCGTCGATGACGTCGGCTTCTCCAGCTCTCGACGAATCGTACGTGACGACGACGGTTCCGGTCGTCGGCTGCGTTTCGTACGTTGTGACTCCACTGGTCCGGTCGAGAGCGTTCTCGATCTTGCCCGCGCACGAGGGGCAATCCATTTCTGGGACCGTAAATTTCGAAGTCAGTTCGCCGGTGTTCTCCACGGTGTATCCAGCCTTTTCAACACGGTCAGCTATCGCGGTGGCACTCGTTTGCCCGCGGTCGTAGGAGACTGTCAGCGTCCCCGTCGTCACTCGTGGCTCGACGCTCTCGATTCCGTCCAGCTTTTCGACGCTATTTTCGACCTTTCCTGCACAGGATGAGCAGTCTATCTCGGGGACCGAAAACCGTGCAACGTCCTCTTGGTCCCTCGGTGATGTACTGTCACTGTCTTGTCCTGCGTGCCGAGTGGGCTCGAGAGTAGAATGATTGTGGGTATAATCCGGTGGTTCACCACTGCTATCGTGGGATCTCTCGTCAGGGGAGGTCATTACTCGTCGCTAGCTACTACAGGCTTATTAAATCAGCTGCTACAAACCCCCCTTATTCCGATAAGGTATAATAAAAAATTCGGGCCGAGTTATTAATCGGGATTGCTCGAGACTCGCTATGAAAGCAACACCGAGAACGCAAGGTCCGGTGGTTCGACTGTCGTCCGTCGTGGTGAGTCTGCTGGTATCCGTATTCCGTGCGAAAGTTCACGACTTCAGTCGTTGGAGGAGGTCTCACCTGCAGAAAATGGCTGGTAAATCCATTTCCGATCCGAAATGAGCGACGTGTTCGAGAAGTGAGTGGGTCCAGTGTGTTTGCGATAGGCCGTTCGGAGCGTTTCTCCAAGAGAGGCACTGAGGCGACTGTCGGTCCGATAACGAACCCACGAGGCAAACTGTGGGACAGCCTCGTCGAGGGGAAGCCTCGAGGTGATGTCTGTGACCGGAAACCGCTCGAGAAACGCCTGGCCAGCATCCCGTTCTCGCCTCATGTGCATCCGTTGCTCCCTCGAGGGAGTTCCGACGAGTTCGAGCCGTCGATTCGTCCTCGAGTCGTCGCTCAGCTCCGGTGACAGCTGGCGTCCTCGGTCGGATCGGGAGGGAACGTCTCGAGCGGTGACCGACGACGACCGATCGAGGACGGTCCCACGGCTACTCGTCCCTGCGTACGGGGCGGGTGCGTCGCGGTGGTGGTGGGTTGGGAGCAGGTGCGTGCTCGCTCGAGCGTGTGCGTCGGGGGTGGGTCTAGTTCCTGCCGTGGACGTCGGCCGTCTCCGGGGCGGCGGTACTCTCGTCTGCAGGTTGACTCGATAGTGACATGATGTAGATGTTGATTCGGCTGACTCCAGTTCTCGACGATCTTGGTGACTTCTTCATCACGACTTCGACCCGGTAATCCGTTCTCATATATACACACGTAGTTCCGCTGGAGCAGCCACAATGAGCGGCTCTTCGCGGCGGAAAGGACGCTTGTAGTGTTTGCCGGTCTGCGGGGGACAACGCTCGAGACGCGAGAGACGCGACTCTCCCACAGTCTTCAACGAGAAGCTGCCCAGTAAACTACCCCCACTCCCTCGGCACAGACGCGTCGGTCTTTGGAGGTGGCGTGGGACCGTCGGTCCCACGGATCAGGCGAACGGGCAGGCCCGTTCGAAGATGGGGGATTGGTCCGTTCAGTTGCAGTGTCGAACTCAAGCTTGGCGTTCCCGATCGACTGCGCTTTCGAGCGCCGTATCGATCCGGACCTGGCGCTCCGTCTTCGGGCCAACTGACTCGAGACCTCCTTCCTCCGAACGCTCGACGCTCGAGCGACGCCGAGACACACAGCCTGTGGTCGCTGTCGGAGCGACGAACTACCTACGGCCGGGAATCTCGAGGACGGCACTCAGTCGCTGGAAGAGTCCATCCGTCTGCGGGCGCACCTCGTCGACGGTCTCGTACTCCGCCTCGAGCGTGCCCTGGTCCGTAAGGGCGAGTACCGTCAGGTCGATCTCCGTCGCTCGCGTCGCGACAGCCGCTTCAACGGCTCCGGAGGTCGTGATCACGACCGGATGGGCATCGGCTGCCCCCGCGAACGCACAGAAGGGATCGACGGTTTCGAGAGCCGGTGTGTCATGGATCGCGACGACCCGTCGTTCGCCCATCAGGCTGTCTTCGGCCAGGACGTGCACCGATCGAGTGGCGCCGTCTTCGGGAGCCACCGTCGTATCGACCGTGGTCTCGAGACGGCGCTCCTCGAAGAGCTCGACGATCTGTTGTCGAGCCTGTTTCTGCCGGTCGAGCCACTGTTTGCCGTCGTGGGTAAGCCGGTATCGGTACAGGACGTTTTCGGTTGCCTCTCGGGGGGGCATCCTGGCTGTACACTCCCGACACCACAGCCGGTCAGCCGGGGTCTGAAACTGTTCCGAACACTCCTTGCAGACGTACCGACGCTTCTTTTCGATATCGACGGACGTGAGCTCGTCGTTACAGTCGGGACAGCGGTAGCCGGTATCGGTCTCGAACTCCGCTTCCTGGCCGGTATACCCACAGGCGTGTTCTACCAGCGTCGTCTCGACTGCATGCGGATCGTGGCAGGCCGGACAGACCGTCGTATACTGCACCCCTTCGGTCGTACACTCCGGACAGCTGTAGACCTTTGAGATGAACTCGTCTGCCAGCACGCCGCGGGTCGCAAACCGCTCGAGTACCGTGACCGGGGCATCGTCGGTGTCGTCGAGATACTGGCCCGCGGTCGAATAGCTCACCGCACCGCTGTCGGCGATCTCTGGCTCGAACGTATCAGCGTTAATTAACCTCTCGAGGAGACGGAGTTCTCCTGGTGAAACCATTGATCTCTCTGTATCTCTCTTGGATTGCCGTATATTTTTCCTCTTCGATTATGGAACTCAACTGACGCCGTCGGTGGCTCGCGACTGTCCTCGTGTGCTCGAGGAGACGGCGGTCTGTTGCTAGTCCGTTGTGAACCGAACGGCGTTCGCACGGTCGACAGAATCCGGCTTACAGCCCCCTCTTCGTCTTCCAGCGGTGCGCCGCTCTCGCCTCGCTGTTGTGCACACCGGGCCCGTGTGGAGGGGTGCTCCCATCGTGTCGCGTTCTCCTTGAGGGGTTCTTCTGGCTCGATAGCGTTCTAAATAATGATAGGGACTAGAGATCAGTTTTATCGACCTTCTAGACACAACTATTATATAACTGTTGGATAAACAGGTGAGTAGTAGGTGTCAAAACGTACATGGCAGACTGGCAACGTCGATCGGTACTCGCGACGGGAGCAACACTTTCGGCCGGTGGGATTCTCGCTTCGATTGGGAGTGGAGCTGCGTCATCTCAGGACGACGACGACTCGTTCGAGGGACCGAGTGGGTGGTCCTCGTATGGGGCGAACACAGGGAACAGTCGATACGTTCCGACGGAGAACGGGTTTTCGAGTCCGGATCGTATCGACTGGCAGTACGAGGAGTCCGGCTCTCTCGTCGCGACCAGTGAGATGGTGTTCCTCCGGACAGGGGAGGGGGTACATGCACTCGATGCGGAGTCGGGAACCTGTGCGTGGACGTGTGAGAAGGTTCACGCGACGGGGACGCCGGCGGTCGGGAACGGCACCGTCTACGTTGTCGGGAGCCAGCTGACGGCGATCGACGCCGAGAGCGGGGAGGTGCAGTGGAGCGAACAGTTCGGGGACGAGGCCTCGACGTCCGAGCCAGTTGCGGCGTTCGGTTCCGTCTACGTCACCGTTGACGGGGCGCTTTATGCGTTTGCGGAAGCCGATGGATCGCTCCAGTGGAAGTGTGAGTCCGTCGGTGTCACGCCGAAGCAGGGTGGAGCGGACGAGATCCGCTATGTGTTCAGTACACGAGCCAGTGCGGTCGTTGCGGTCGACAACACGGTGTGGGCGTTGCTCGATGGGCGAGCGAGCGAGGGATCGGTCGATGCGGATGCGGTCGTCGCATTTGACCCACAAGCGGGGACGACCCGACGGGCGGATCAACTCAACGACGGTGATTTCGCCGCTGGTCTCGCTGCGACTGACGAGGCACTGTTCGTCGAAAACTCCGGCGAAGAAGGGGTCACCGGTCTCGAGAACGGCACGGACTGTCAGCGCTTCGTCTCGGACGCGTTGACGACGGCAGCTGTCGGATCTCTCTCTGTCACTCGGGGTCGGTACGAACTGAAGATGACCGGTCCCGAGTCGAGTTGGTGTAAGACCGGCGCCCACTCGTACGGCCCGCCGGCGATCATTGATGGGACCGTCGTCGTCGCCCACAGCAACCCCGGGTCGTCGGATCCGGACAAGATCGTCGGGTACTGCCTCGAGGATGGCTGTGAGGAGTGGTGTTTCACGTTCGATGACACCCAGTGGAACGACGGGTTCAACGAGGAGTGTATCGTCACCGAGGACGCCGTCTACGTCAGCCGGGATGAGGGGCTGACGGCGCTGTGCCCGCACGGCAAGCACTCCTAGCGAGCAGCTACAGGATGGGCTCGAGCAGAACTCGGAGTGTCTCGACACACCCACCCGAGAGCCGCCCCGGATCGGAGCCGTCCCACTGGCTCTGCCGGCTGCCGGATGCCAACGCAGTGGGCCGTCGATACCGCCGTCGGAGTACCGTGATGGCCCCGATTGCGCGCTCTGCTCGTTCGGGCGGGGCTCGACTCCCAGCTGCAGTGACTAGTTATACAAGTACTTATTCAGTATGAGTATGAAGAGTATCATACAGAACCCAGGGGCAGTTCGCACGTTCGAGTGGAGCGGTGCCCGGGTTGCAGACGGCGCAACCTATGGCCTCTTCGGGCTGTACCTGGTTCTCGTCGTCGTCGAGTACATCACCGAGTCGGTACTGGCATGGCATCTTGCGTCGTTTGCGGTCCTTCTCGGCACCGTCCAGGGGCTCTTGCTTGCTCTCCGGTACTATCAGACGGCAGAACACCTCCAGGCCGCGCTGCTATCGGTGGCTGGGTTCGCACTTGCGGTGTTCGCTGTCGTGTATCAGAGCAGTTCACCCGGGCTTGGGCTGGGACCGAGTCGGGTCCTGGCACTCGCCGTCGTCTTCGTGCTTTTCGTGTCGTTTTTCCTGGTTGTGGCCGATGCCAGACGGTATACGCTGACGCAGTGGCTCGCAGTCGGCTGTTTTCTGGTCCTCACCGCGCTGTATTTCGTGCACACGCTCGAGTACGTTCCCTCGAGTTCGCAGTCACGGTGGCCGGTCTGGGCGGCGCTGGTCATGGGGACAAACCTGTTCGTTGTCCCGCGACTCGTTCCGGAGCGGGTCTTTCTCCAGTTTCTGTCGTGGGGGGCCGCACTCAGCGTCCTCCTCGGATTACTCACCTACCTGACGGGGGAGTACAGCTTCTGGTTCGTCGAGGTCCGCCAGTGGTCGAGTGCGCCGCCGCTGCCCGGTGTTGAGACGGCCCTTCGGTCGGTGTTTCCGAACCCGAACTCCTTTGGGCTCCTCTCGTTTGCCGGGTTCGTTGCCGCGGGTGTCACGTTCCACCAGTCCGTCGTCGCCCGCCGCCCGCTTGTGGCGTCGCAGGCAGCCGCGATCAGTGGCCTCTGTGGGCTCGGTGTCGTGCTCTCGAACGCCCGCGCGGCGATGCTCGCCGCGGCGGTGGTTGTGGTGGTCTACGCGGGGTATGTCTTCGGCGGTCGGCTGGTCGGTTCTGTGGGACTCGGGCTGACCTTTTGTGGCGTGGGTATCGCGCTTGTCGCGATGTACGTTGGCCTCCTCGAGATCTCGGCATCGAGTCGGTTCGAGCTCTGGGCGGCGAGTCTCCACGCGATCTGGGACGGGCCGTTGCTGTTCGGTCACGGTAGTGGCCCGCCGAGTGTCGTTCTCGACTCCTATCTCGCCGGCGATGGGGCTCCCTCGCCGCACAACTCCTATCTCTCAGTGGTTCTTCAGACGGGTCTCATCGGCGGACTCGCCTATCTCGGGCTCACGGGCGGGAGCATCGTCGTCGGGCTGCTCAGGTACAACGAGGCCACCGTCGCGATGCTTGCGTTCGTGAGCGGCTGGGCGGTCCACCAGCTGTTCGAGTCCTACACGATGTTCCACTGGTCGCTGGGATCAGTGCTGGTCTCTCTGTGTGTCGGCTATCTCCTCTTCCGTGAGGCGTCTCCGTCGGCTCGAGTCGGATAAGCTTCTTCTCCGACTGTAGTTGTGAGTTCTCTGGCTGCTCCTCTCGCGGTGATGTGTGCTGGCGTCTCGATTTCATCAGCATCTTTGTTCAAAGAATTCTTATACTACTCTTTCGCAATTACAGCTAACGCACAGTACGTATCATTCAGCTACCCATGGCACACCGACGACTATTCGAGGGTGAATGAGCTCTCAGCGTGCAATGTCACGACGGCAGCTGCTGGCATCCCTGAGTGGGACTGCCGGGATGATGCTGCCAGGGTGTAGTCTGCCCGCTAAGGAGGCCTCCGCATCGTTTACTCATCCACAGACGCTCCGCATCGACGAACCGTTTGACCTTACCGTAGACGGTGTGCCGTCGAACACGGAACTCGAGATCGTCCTCGAGGGCGCACTCGCGAACGGCGAGACGCTCCGTGCTGGCGTGACCGTCGAGTCGGAGACGGACTCGGTGGCCCTGAACGATGCCCGCATCATCGACGGTGACCTGCCGGCGGACCTCGACGTCCCGACCGCTGTCGCGTTGATTCAATTCGCGGATATCTCGTGGGAGGAGTACATCGGAACCGGCGCTGTGCCGTCCGATACGGAATGGCCGCCGGATCACACGCTGACGTACCGCATCGAGACCGAGGAGCGGACGATCGGTGAGCTCCGCCTCTCGCGGTGGCATCCGTTCACCAGCGTTGGTGAGGCTGGGAGTGAGTTCGTCGGGCACGTCTTCGAACCGCCGTCGGGACAGTCCGGGCCCGGTATCCTTGTCCTCCACGGCGCGGGCGGCAAGCCCCAGTGGCACGTCGCGGCGATGCTCGCCCAGCACGGCTTCACGGCGTTTGCGCTCCAGTATGTTAGTGGGCCTGGGCTGCCGGACTCCCCGGTTGAGGTCCCCCTCGAGTACGTCACGAGCGCAGTTGACTGGCTCCGTGATCACGAACGGGTGACGAGTGAGCGGATCGGCATGTGGGGGATCGGCAGGGGCGGCGAGCTCGGATTGCTCGTTGGCAGCCGGCACGACGCGGTCGGCCCAGTCGTGTCGATCAACGGCAGTGGGCTCCTCTGGGAGGGGGGTGTGGTACGGGGACCGCCGTCGGGGACGCCTGCCTGGGGTCTCGCGGACGATGCGCGGTCGTCTCTGTCGGTCGCGGAGGCCGGGCAGGGGACGGATCGTCTCGAGCGCTACACCGACGCGATCGCGGCTGCTGGCGCGCTCGAGCTCGAGACCGCGACGATTCCCGTCGAGGAGATCAACGGCCCGGTGTTGCTGGTGACCGGCGACGATGACCGGGTGTGGCCCAGTGCCCGCCTCCACGAGCTCGCGCGCGAGCGCCTCGACGCACGCAACCATCCCTCGTTCGAGCACGTGCGATACGCCGCTGCTGGCCGCCACATTCCCCAGCCGTACCTCCCGGTACGGAGGTCGGCTGGATCGACGTCCGGGGGAACGCTCGCTGGGAACGCCGAGGCTGCACACGCACACTGGCCGCGTGTCCTTGGCACGTTCTCGGAACTCCAATAGTCGGCTTTCATCTCTCGAGTGCGCAACACCCGATCCGGCGACGTCTCGCAGGCAGTCTGCTCACGCCTGGTTCATGCGCTGGCGTTCTTGTGTCCCACACTGTTGACACTCGCTGAGGCGATACGGTTCTCGAGAGAACGCCCTGTTCGTCCCGCGCTCGCTCTCTGGCCGGATCTGAATAGAGACGCGGTGTTGTGTGTCCAAGTCACACTGGGTGCAGTATTCCCGTACCCTGTCGAATCGGTCCTCCGGTGTTACCATCACCAATGGCTTGTATCAACGGTTATAAGAATATTTCTTTAGAGACCACTGAGTAAAATTGAACCTCTCTTTTATGAACTAGACGGGGGACTCGATACTGCCCGTGAAATTTATTCATTCTGAATCCAAAACATTAAAATAACCCGTCATCTAATCACGCGATAATGGTAAAACGCACAAGCGGCCGGCGGAAGGTTCTCGCAGCGTCTGGAACGACAGTGTTCGCGGGGCTAGCCGGTTGTTTGGAGCAGGTCGATTCTGCGCTTTCGGGCAACGGGAACGATTCCGCGTCCAACGGTGATGACGGGGCTACCAATACCTCCGATACGGACACGGACTCCGACGACGTCGACGCACCCGAGCTCGCGGTCGAAACGGAGTACAACAGCCGCGAGGAGTTCGGCCAGCCGGGCGATCAGCTCAACGACTTCGAGAGCCTCGACGAGTGGGAGCTGGTGCAGGGAAGCGGTGAGGCGGATACGGAGGTCGCCTTCGACGGGAGTCAGAGTCTCCGCCTGACCGCCCAAGACGAAGGAAACGCCGTCGTCGCAACGGAGTTCGAGTCGACGGATATGAGCGACCTCGACGTCTCGATGGCTGTACGAACGACAACGCCCACCGACATCGCCCTCGAGATCCAGCTGCGGGACATCTATGGTGGCCACGCGAGCTACTCGCTGCGGGAGATAACGTACGGGACGGACAACGTCGGCTGGTTTCGGACCTGTCCCGGCTTCTTCAGTCAGAGCACGACGCCGGTCGAGCAGGACGCGATCGAGGAGCTCCGGATCATCGTCCACAACACCGGGGCCGAGGCCGAGGTCTGGGTTGACGACCTGCGAACCCACGAGAAACCCGATCAGGGATACGTTATCCTCAACTGGGACGATGGATACCAGGACTTCTACGACCCGGCCGGTCCGCTCCACGACGACCACAATATCACCGCAGTGATGTCCGTCGTCCGCCAGTGGGTCCGCGGACAGCGCGAGGGGATCATGACGATCGACCAGCTCCAGGAGCGCCAGGACGCCGGCGATCAGATCGTCGCCCATGGGAGCCACACGCAGCTGACGGAACTCAGCGACTCGGAGCTCGAGGACACGCTGAACACGGACAAGAACTGGGCGGTCAACGCCGAACTCGAGGGCGGGAACTACCTTGTCTTCCCGCACAACGACTTCGACGCTCGCGTCCTCGAGATCGCCACGAACTACTACTACGCGGGCGGGTTCAACCAGTCGGGGAGTCCGAACCTGACCGGCGTTCACGGGTTCGATCCGATGGTGTTGCCCCGAACGATCGGCTACGATCTCGACACCGCGAAGACCTGCGTCGATATCGCGGCCCAACACCGCCAGTGTACGATCCTGAACTTCCACCAGTTCGAGCTGGACAACACGATGGGCGTGGACGACTACCGGGAACTGCTCCAGTACATCGCCGACACCGACGGGGTCGAGACCATCGACTTCGACGATCTCTGGACGATGCGACGGGCAGGCCACTAGACGGCCGTTCTCGAGATCGCCGGGAGGCACTGATGATATAGAATCCGGGTAGCTAAGTGTGAACTACCCCACCCTACTCGCTCACGGCTGACGCCGTTCGCTCCTTGAGGGTAGGGCTTCCTGCTTCCA
>NZ_JAAVUO010000034.1:0-30339 GCF_012163165.1 Natronococcus sp. JC468 | reverse complement strand
ACGGCCGATCTTACAAGAGACGCTCGCTACTGCTACGCAGCCGAGGTGTGAGGCTTAGCTAAAGACAAATGCTGTTCGGCTTAACGGGTATAATTTTCGTTGAACTCGTAGCATCACCAAGGGCGGCCGGAAGTGAGGAAACGGCGGTTCATGGCTTTCTCTTCGGTTGCTCAGTCGGAATAATGCTTTCCGGAATTTTTCGTGCTACCAACAAACAAACTCTTTATTCAACGCTCTCGTTGGCCATCGGCTTTGCCTTTAGTGCTGTTATCAACGTATTCTGAGTCGTGTTTATGAAACCAACAGTAAGTGGACTTTTCACTATCTAGAGGGAGTCATAGAAATCACCGATAGTTTCGATTACAACCATCCCTACAGCAAATGAACTGATGAATAGGTATACATCAATGGTGCTAAATGCTTTGCTGAGGAGTCTGGCGAAGCATAGAATTGATCCTTAAAATCCTACGACGGATTTTGGGTAGATAGCCGCTCAAGTTCGGTCAGAGCCTCATCAATGGTGACAATTTCGAGATCATTCTCGAGGGCAGTCTCGATAGTATAGCGAATTCGGTCCGCAGTGAGAGTATTGTACTGGGAGTGACCTCCGACGATCGCGAGGACAGTCTTCTCAGCAGCAGTTTCCATGAACGCATCGATCTCATCTTTGCTTGCTTTATCGGTCTCGACGTACATCCGATGCATTGTCGTCGGATCCAAACCTACAAGCTCGTTGTGACCGCCGTAGCCGTGGTTCGCGACTGCAGGATAATGTTCCCGGACAATATCCTCGGCAAGGCCGTTGTACCGCCCGTAGGGATACACGAATCCCGTCACGTCTAGTCCCCATGACTCGAGTTGATTGTTCGTTCGCTCGAGAATCTCGTGCATAAACGACTCGGAATATCTGACGACCCCCGATGAACCGACGGTCTCAGTGAGGGGTGACTCGAGTTCGATGTACTCTCCGCTTGAGTCGTTGCCCCGTCCGGCGACTGTGGCCGTCGTCTGGATCTTGTCGTCAGAAATCGTAAGGGGATCACCCTCCACGGCACCGTGGCGGTTGACTGTGGCATACAGATGATCGTCGCCCTCGCGAGCGGGCTCGGTCAGTTCGATATGACCGAGCGCTCTATGGCGGTAGGTGTGGGACAGGACCCCCCACCCGTCGTCCTGCATCTCTCGAAGCTGGGCAGGATCAAGGTACGCGTCTCGTTCCTCCATGAGACCGGGACAGGCCGCCGTACAACCGGGAACGCCATACTCCTGATGGACCTCATAGGCGAGCGTGTAGTCCTCGAGCGGGCTGTCATCGTACGTGAAGACAAGCATCCCTTCGCTATCCTCGAGAACTGAGTTCTCGTCGTCGCGTTCGGTTTCATTGCCAGTTCCGTCTTGTGTGGCCGGCTCCGAACCGGTGTGGTTGCGTTCGGAGTCAGCTACTCTTTGCTCTTGTCCCTCTTGGTCCAATTCATCGGTATTTTGCCCAGAGTGCCAGTACGCAACGCCACCTACGGTAGTCACGCTGGTGATGGCAAGGACCTGCCGCCGGCGCATCTACCGCACCACCCTACTCGTCTGTCGTCGAACACAACAATTATCCCCTCCGCCAAGATTCACAGAAGCGGTATTTTCGATTCGACCATCTGAAGTTGTCTGTCCTCGTTTACCATACCATATTGATGACTGCATTCTGCTAATATTATAACCTAAATTAACACTCTACTTGAAGCATTTGGTATCTTCATACTGATCAGCCATTTAGAACTAAACGCACTCGGCGCTAGGCCAATGAGACAAGTTACCGCGTCAACAAGTGCGACCTCATAGGCATGTTATAGAATCGTCCCTACAGAATTGTTTTCACCCTGACCTTCGACAAACCAGCTGGGAGAGAGAGAGCATGCCTACTTTACAAGGAGTGGCAATCTACTTAGATTTCTTCAAGGCTGTCGAACCCATACGATTCCGAGTGCCAGTGATCCTGAAAACGTGATTGAACACTTATCATTATGGGGCGTATTGTCCCGGTAGATGTCAGTGATTCCAACAGAGTGGGGTAAGCCGGATTCTCGGCCAGGCATCTACTATGAACTTCTCTGGATAGGGCTGGCGGTTGTCGTACTCGGTACGCTCGCGTACTGGGAGCCGTTCTCAATCACCATCTCGATTACACCACAACGACTTGCCAGTGCGACAACCCTCGGTGTGATTCTCGGCATTGCTGTGACGTACAGCTCGTTTGTGAGCGAGCGGTTCCAACGACTCTGGGCAGATTTTCGCATCCGGTTCGCCGGCCTCTTCGTACTCAGCATGGGTGTCCAACTCGGACTTGCTGTCGCCCCCACGTGGACGGTGCTCACGATGCTAGCGACATTTCTCATACTCATTCCACTTCGCGTCGCTGTCTACCTTCGTACACGGTAAGTACTACAGCTGATCGCTAAGTGGTTCGCCTGTATGTAACACTCGCTGAGGTCAACACGATCGGTACGCGAACCGTTCCATGAGCTCGTATCCTTTGCTAAATGGATGTTTAACAGAGACCTGGAATCGCTCGTATACAGAGCTATGGAAAGTTGATATCTCTCACTGTCGGATGGCTCCAATCAGTCCATAATGGGTATGGTCCCGAAAAACCCACTAACAGCAATCAGTTAGTACGGCTGGTCGCCATCAGGCGTCCGAAAGACCTCATTTTCGGAATCGTCCTCAGCCAGCACCCACTCGCCTTCGTCAACAAGCTGCTCGAACTCATCCCGCTCATAATCATAGATCTGTCCAGGAGAGGGGCCGACGAGACGAACAGTGTTGTCCCCGGCATTGAGTTCGTAGAACAACGGCTCGCTTTCGGACTGTGGACCAAGGGCACCGTTCCAGTTCTCGATATTGGAGGCCGAATTCGTATTAGACATAGATCACTCTACAGACTCATCGATGAAACAATTTGTGTACTCCTCAACTCAGAACATCCAGCTCGGAACAGGCCGCTCACAACTTCGATTGCGTTCGGTCGTTGAACACCATCAGCTAATAGAGGCATTAAGAGAGCCGTGCTGGATCCACAGCACAAGTCAGTCACGAGAATTGGTCGGCTCCGATGTTAGAGACTGTGAGGCTACTGCACGTTCTCGTTTGCCTTTCGTTGTCTGGCACACCACTCGAGTATCTCCTCACGGAGTTCATCCGGTGTGGGCCCGAACAAGCGTCCGAGTCGCCAGCCGAGATTATTCCACGTCAGTTCTTCAAGTACTCCCTTGTATTCTTGTCCCTGAACAGCTCGAGTCCATCCCTGTTTGAAATTTCGTCGTCGACCTTCGGTCAAATCATTTCGCTTGTCTTCCTCAAAGGTAAGTCCCTCTAAATCGAACATAGTTAGTAGGCATATATTCCGGATAGCTCATAAGTACTTGCACGAGTGAGGGACAGATAACTCCTCACGAGACGCTGTTGCCCTACTTGCCCATTCGGATCAATCGTTCAGTTCGCACGCCGTATGTAATGCTCCGACGTTGGGTACGCTCACCCCTCGTCGCTCTCCTCACGATCACGACGCGTCTGCCGACCGGCCGGTATGGTTAACCAAGAATTGTTCAGATAATAATAGCGATTCTACATCACACCCCAGATTTCCGTCGTTTCGATCCCCCCCGTGTTTCCGACGTGATTTTCAACCCCCCTCGTTTCCGTCGTTTCCGTCGTCTCTTCATACCCCACCCCAGGTTTCCGTCGTGGAGGGCGTCATAGAAGTGTACGTGGTTGTTGGCGATCTCGAGAGAACTGGAACGACCTCAAAGCGCATGGTTCGTTTGATCAGCCGGGGCTCAGTCGTCGGCGCTCTCCTCAAGCTCGTCGGCGTTGTCCTCGAGCTCGTCGACCGGGACGCCGGTGAGCCACCACTTCGCTCGAGTGAACACACCGGCTTGATCGAGTAGTCGCTCACGGCGCTCACGGTAGCGCTCGAGCTCTCGCTGCTCGTCGACGTCTCGACTAACTCAGTGACCTCGTCGATCCGCGTATTCGTCGCGGTGAGCTTCCGCTCGAGATGGTCCTGTTCTTGCTGGAGCTCGCCGACCCGTTCGGTGAGCCGTTCATACTCAGTGATGAAATGTCTCACCGCCTCGCTCTTTGGTTCATACTCGGCGCCATCCCCCGTTTTTTCCTCGAGGAGTTCGGCTTGCTCGTCGGTGATCGTAATTGTCAGTCTCGGCACCGGTGATTCTCCTCACCGCCCGTAAGAAGTCGCTCATACAAGTGGTTCAGTCAGACGGCCGGCTGACGTAACGAATCTAATCAGCGAAATACGGTTTATGCAATCTGCTCGCCGTTCAGATAGACCTCGCTCATATCGGGCGTCATTCCGGACATGATTGACGCTCGAGAGCCGTCCCACCCGGTCGTTTTGATCTGGACGTTCCGCAGCTCGGAGTCGAACCCCGGCGTGAAATAGAAGGCGTCGCCGCGTTCGGTAAGTTCGACCGACGTATTCTCGATCACGGCTCGGTCGGTTCCCTCGAGCGCCCCGATCGCGTAGCCACCGCCGGCGCCGCCGCCGTCGCTCACACCGATCCGAACGTGACAGTTCCGAACGTGAACCTCGTCGTTCCTAATGCGGATCCCTCGCTGAGAGAGATACGTATGGTCGTCCGGCGTATGGTCGACCTCAGCAATAGAGTTCTCGATCACCGAGACGCCGTACTTCCCCTCGCGAGCCTCGTCGTAATCGGTCGTTCCATCCAGGTACTCGACGGGTTCCCAGTCAGTGCCGCCGTCGGTCCGGAGCGACGAGACGCCGGAGTTCGCGGCGTGGCAATTGGTAAGGATCTTCCGCCCGCTCCCGCCCTTGATGTAGATCCCGTTATCAGGGAAGCCGCCGCATTTCACGTTGTTCAGGTGCATAGTCCCCTGCATTTCCGGGTGGCCGGTGATCCCCGACGTCGACCACGAGGCACCGGGTCCGCTCTCTTGTCCTGGAGAGCGTCGCGTCGACCGCGTGTTGATTGTATTCTCGTAGTGTTTCCCGCCCCACCGCATATCAATTGAATCAACGAGCCCGGTCGACTCCGGGGAGTGGGTCGCGACGCGCATATTCCCGTGCGTTCCGAGGTCGTGCATTCCGTTGAACAGGATATTCCGGACCTCGAGATCGCCATCGACATGAGCTGTGAGCCCCTGCATTCCCGCATTCTCCCGCGCCCAGTCGAAAATGAAGCCACCAAACACGAGATCGCCGCGGTGAGGGGTTCCTGGAACCCCGAGCTTAAACAGATTCGTATTACCGGTGTACTCGCCTCGTGTGACCCGGTGGCCATCGATCGCGTCGACGCGCCCGTGACGGATCACGGCGTTCTGACCGATCAAGCCGACATCCCGAGAGCCGACGCGCCGGAACCAGCTATTCATCTTGTACTCGCCCGTCGGGACGAAAATCAGCGTGTCGTCGCTCCAGGCGCTCGAGAGCGCGCCACCGATCGGCTCCTCACCAGTCGGGTCGGCACCGTGATCTTCGACGAGGTTCGTAACGCTCGAGAAGCGATCGGCGTAGGCCTCGGGGTCGAGTGCCGGAGTGATCTGACTCTCGGCGTTTCCCGCACTCCCTTCTGAACTTGAGTTTCCTCCAAAAGCCGAGGCTCCCGAGCTTGGAGTCTGGCCGAGTATTTGCATACACCCGGAAAGCGAGACTCCGGCGATCGCTGCCGAGGCTGCTCGGATAACTGAGCGCCGTGAGAGTGTTTTTTCGGACATGGATTAGGGAGGGGAAGGTTAGCGGTGCCAAATCCCGTAATGACCGCCGACATAGGCGACGACGGCCCATACTAGGAGAAATACCCCTCCTCTCCCCTGTGTGATCGACTCGGGGAGGATCCCATACAACGCTCCGACAATAACGAACGTTATTCCAAGCCAAAGGCTCGCTGCCGCCCATCGGATACAGAACCAAGCGGCTCGATCGAGGTCGGCTTTAAGTCCCATCTCTCCCCTCCGAATCGGATCCAGTCTCGATTTCCTCGAGTCGTCGTTTGACCTCCTCTAGTTCGGCCTCGAGGTTGTCCGCTCTCTCGTCAAATTCCTGCCGACAGACGGCCTCATGCAGATCTTTCGCAAGCTCGGGATTATTCTCTCGGAGTAGCTTTGCGTCCTCGGCCATGACCTCGATTTTCGACTCTATTCGAGACATAAGTGATGTGCGAGTACCGGCCGGGACATTCTCGGGATCACTGATAACGTCGCGCTCGCGGTCTGTGAGTAGTGCTCGGGGCATACTCTGTACCTTTGCATGAGGACACATATGTCTGGTTCCTCTACAGTCCTCTATGTATTTGTCTTATAAATATCTATCCGTCCTACCGAAACAAATATGAAGGGTTAGGTAGATAGAGTTATATATGCCTCAAACTACTGGAGGCTTGGAAGAAACTAACGGATCGGCGAACGAGAGACTCACAAACCTCAAAACGGGACTCATGGAGTTCGGCCGTCGACATAAGTCGACGCTCCGGACTTACGGAATCTCTACTGGATTAACGCTCACGGCGTTCGCGATCCCTGCAGCGGCACAGTCCGGAGCCTCCGACGCCGAGAGCCTCATGTGCGGCGGCGCGGGAGGGCCAAACATCGGGCGGATCGTTATGATCGTCCTCGCGCTTGCAGCGTTTTTCTTCATCCTGAAAGGCGTCTTTCAGGGAATGACGGCGCTCGATAAGATGAATTCGCCGCGAGAGCAGGAGCACCTCGAGGGCAAAGAGGGCCTCAAGTCCGCCGGGACGTCGATCGGCGCGGCGCTCGTTCCGGCGCTCGCGGGCCCGTTCTTCGAAATTATCGGCATTAGCACGCTCTCGTGCATCGACTGGAGCCTCGGCGTCCTCATGATCTGGCCGTTCGGCTTCTAACACCGCCGTTTCCTCACATTATTACAGTGATTAGAAACACCCTGTTCAGTATCCTGTTTGCGCTCCTGGTAGTGTCAACGCTCGGAGCGTCGCTCGCGTCACCGGTCGCGGCGCAAACAGGAGCGGACAATACGACGGTCCCGACGCCGAGTGATTCGATCGGGAATGAGAGCGGGAACAACTCTTCGAACGCGGGGAACGCAAGCAACGAGAGCAGCGGAGGGATCGGTAACTGGGTTTCGAATGCAACGCCGTCGATCGGCAACCCCGTTCCGTCGCCATGGGAGGCCATCAAGGGGATCGTCACGTCGGGCTTCGAGGACGCAAAGGGCGGCCTCGAGAGCCTAATCAGCGAACTCAATATGTTCCTCCTCGGCCTCCCCGCTCCAGGAGAGCCGGACGACCCCGGAAGTTGGTTCTCACCGGATAATGAGATCTGGAGCTCGATCCTCGGCGTTTATGCCATGATGTCGGGTCTCGCGGTGGTTCTCCTTGTGATCGCGACTCAATTCGCGCTCGGAATGAGCGACATGAAACGGCAGCGGCAAATGTACCGAAAGATCGCGAAAGCGTTCGCGCTCGGGCCACTCTTCGGGATTCCGCTCCTCGCACTCGGATTACACGGAGGGAACGCGGTAACAATGGCGCTTACTCCGAGCGGAGACGAACTCCTCACGGATATCGGTGAGATCTCGAATCTTGGCCTCGGTATCGTTTTCGGAGGGATCCTCTTGTACTTCAAGACCGGCGCGGTTTTCCTCGGGCTGGTAATCATAGTCGTGATCTATTTCACAATCCTGCTTATCGTGGCCGCATGGCCCGCTCTCTGGGCAATGACGGTCTCGCCGTTTCCGACGCTCCAGTCTTGGGGAGAGGCCGGACTCATCACGTTCGGAAAGCTCATTCTCCTCCGAGCAACCCAGGGATTCGTCCTCCGGGTTACGTTCGCGCTCCCCTGGGGATCTCTCGGAGAGGCGACGCTCGTTATCGGCTTAATCGGGACGCTCGCCGGAGTTGGGATCGCGTTCCTCGCGCTCCCGTACTACGTCCTCCGGAAAGTAACGATCGCGAGCGCCGTGAGCCTCGGCATGAGCGGAGTCTCGACACAAGCGACCAGCAAAGCCCGCTCGGGAGCGTCTCGACTCCGTTCCCGGCTCCAGGAGAGCCGGACGACGGACACTCCCTCCCCGTCAAAGTCGCGAGGAAACGTTAAACAACGAGCGTACTCCGGCTCCTCGAAGGAGTCGGCCTCGAGCTCCTCGCGATCGGTCGGTTCGTTCGGAGGGGGGTCGAGCTCCTCCAACTCCAGCTCTCGCTCCTCGAGTACGCTCTCACTCATGCAAAGCAAGCACAACGCCGATCGAGCCTCGAAGACTCGCGCCGATGACTGACCGACGATATCAGGCAAAACAATGTCCGACGAAACCACAGAGATCGAACGCAACGGCTCTCGAATCACGCTCCCCTACATCGATACGTCGAACGAGATATTCGGCCCGTTCGACCTCAAAGAGACGCTCATGCTCGCTCCAGGCGGCGCACTCATGCTTGGGAGTGCTTACGTGTGGATCGGCTACGGTGCGATCCCCGCAGCTCTCCCGGGCCTCGCGGGACTCGGAGCAACCATGATCGGAGCGCAGCTCGGGATAACGTCGCGGTGGTACAACTCCCCGCGCGAGCGGGTCAAGAATCGACTTAGCTATCACAGTCTCCAGCGGGCGCTCCCCTGGAGCCACGAGGAACTCGAGCAGAAGCGAGAGCACGGAGTCAAACGGATCTTTGCGGACGGGACGGCAGAGATGGACGATGGTCGTCTCGTTGGCCTCGTCCGTCTCGAGGGCCGAAATACGTACCAGCTCGAGGAGAGCTCCCGTAACCAGATAGCGCACCAAGTCGGCCGCGTAATTGATGAGGAGATCCGGGACTTTGGGTTCCGGTTCCACTCAACGACTCGCCGTCCGGATCCTGACGAACTTATGGCCGCTTACGAGGATCGAGCTCTCGAGGAGCTCACGGAAACCGGATCCGAGCAATACAGCAAAAAGTACCTGCTCGATCTCGTCAAGTGGTACAAGAATAGCGACGTCCCTACCTGGGACGTCCGCGAATGGAGTCATTACGTCGTCGTCGATGTCTCCCCCGGCGAGGTAGAAAGGCAACTCTCTCGCCGAGAGAGCGAGTCTAACGGGCTCCGCTCCTACCTCGATCCGATCAATCCGCTCACAGGGAACGAGGAACGCCGTCGTCGCCGTCTCATGAAAGAGGAACTCGAGGACCGGCTCAACACGATCGAGGGAGATCTCGTGAATGCGGTCGACGGAGTGACCGGAGAGCGAATTAGCCCCGACGAGCACGCTTGTCTCCTCCTCTCGTTTTGGTCCGGACAGGAGACCTCCCCGGACGACGAGCTCCAGCACGCATTCAAACGGACGCACTCCGGGCCGTCGGTATGGCCCGGCGACAAGAAGTTTCGCGATCCGGCTCACTCGGAGGAGCCGGAATGGAAGGCCGATCAACCAGGGAACGAGGACGCAAAGGCGGCGATCGATCCTAGCTCAGACACTCGCTCGAGAGCCGCGGCCGACGGCGGCAGCGACGTGCAATCAGGGACGACGACGGCTTTCTCGCCGAGTCACTTCGACGTCCACCGGAGTTACGTTGAGGTCGGCGAACAGTATGCGAAGACCTACTGGATCTCCGAGTGGCCCGTCGCTCCTGAGAGCCTCTTTCTCGAGGATCTCTATACCATGCGCGGCGTCGATCTCCATACGACCTTTCACTTCGAGCCGGAGCCGAAGAAAGAGACGATATCCGAGCTCGCGAACGATCGAGCGGCGATCGGTGCCGAGGCCTCCGAACGCTTCGAGGACGGGGACGTGACGGCCGACGACGTCCATACCGATTCGGACGCGTATCATATGTACTATGAAATGCTTCGGTCAACGTCGACGCAATCCTGGAGAGCGAACGGCTACGTTACTGTTCGCGCCGGATCCCTCAAAGCTCTCGAGGAGTTCGACGAGCGTGCTCAGGGGATCGACGGCCTCGAAGGGGCAAAGATGGAGGCGCTCCAAGACAGTTCCGATCGAGTCAAAAAGACGCTTTCCGGAGCGCCCGCGGACATGATCCCGCTCCCCCCGACGACTCGGCAGCGAGAGGCTTTCGAGAGTGCATCCCCTACCGGCCGCGATCGGTACAACGAGGCCACCGACGTCGACAAAACGACTCGCGTTCTTGGGGGAACGATCGGCGCGCTATTCCCGCCGTGCACGGAGACCGTCCAAGAGGACGGCGGCATGGACTGGGGCCGAAACGAGCACAACGGAAGCCTACTTCGGGCCGATCCGTTCAACCGGGGAGCCGCGCCCCACATCATTACGATCGGCCAATCCCGGTCGGGCAAGACCTACGGCTCGACGAAAGCGGCCGCTCGCTGGTTCCTCCAGAACGACGATCGCACCCTTATCGTGTGTGACACTCAGGGAGGCTTCGAGGGTCTCACGGAGCTCTGCGACGGGGAGCACATCGTCGTCGACGGCAGTGATACGATCAACCCGCTCGACATTCAACCGGTCTCCAAGCGGCTCCGGCAGTCGAGCGGACAGATTGATCCCTACCGCATGAAAATCGACGAAGCGTCTCAATTCTTCGCCGGGATTCTCCGATCCCAGGGCGTCAAACCCGGGGAGTTTACCTCAACGATCGAGGAGGCCCTCGAGGAGACCTATGCTCGAGCGGAGATCTACCAGCACGACCTCGAGAGTCACGCGAACGAGAGTCCGACCGTTCGGGACTTTCTTGAGGTCCTCGGCGATATGCTCGACGACCCGCACGAGTTTACCCACACCGGCCATGAGGCCGAAGCCAACGAGAAGGTTCAACACGCGAGCCAGCTCCTCGATTACTTCTCGGGGTTCAACGAGAACGGAAAATACGCTCACCTAGTCGGGGAGACATCGACCGGCCTCAATGACCCGGACGTCGACATGGCTTACCTCGATCTCCAGCAATTCCAGGGCCAGAGTGACGCAGAGAGATCAGCCATGCTCCAGCTCATGCTCGGCCAAGTCTCGGAGAAAATCAAGCGAGCGCAGGGCGAGAGCGTCTTTATGATCGACGAGGCGCACTTTCTCCTCCATAGCGACGAGATGAGCTCGTGGCTCGAAAAGGCCGCTCGTGAATGGGCGCGATACGAGGCCTGTATGTGGTTTATCTCCCAGCACCCAAGCGAGTTCGTGAGCGACGACGGCGCCGACTCGAGCAAAGACAAGATCACGGCGCAGTGTTCGACCATTCAACTCTATCGGACTCCCAAGGTCGACCTCGAGACCCTTCGCAAGTTCGGCCTCAACGACAAGCAAGCGAGAGAAGTGAAAGAGCAACTCGTGACAGGGAAATCCGGACGCGGGTTCTCGGAGTGTCTCCTCCAGCTCCAGGATAAGCAAGGGTGGTTCCCGACGTATGTCGAGGCCGCTCCCTTCGAGGACCTCGTACTCAACTACACCGCTCGAGAGCATGGATCGTTCGATGACTACGTTCGCCGCAATTGGAGTGATTACTAACATGGGATTCTTCGGAAGTGACCACCGGACGCTACGGAAGGATAGTGAGCGAGACGATCGAGCGGTAAAGCTCTCAGAGTTCGGCTCGATTGAACTCGACGACGAACTTGCCGAGAGCCTTCGTGACGATTTCCCCGACGAGGACGACCGGCCCGCGATTCGGGTACGGCCGTTCAAGGATAACGAAGGAATCGAGAGCGGCCGCGACTTCATGCAGTCGATCTATGAGGTCGAACGCGCGGGGTTCCGAGACCGTAAGAACGTCTCGGCAGCTCACTCGTTCGAAATTCGCTACACGGGAGAACGCATGAACATTCAGTACGTCCCCGCCGAGGGGTGGGCGAATACCTTCGAGAGCCAACTCCAGGACAAGTACCCGAACGCGCTGATCGAACAGGCTCCCGTCGAGACGCTCTCATTCGACGCCGAGAAGTACGTCGCCGGGGCCGAACTCGATCTCTCCCTCTATACGCTCTATCCGATCAAGAACCTCGAGCTCGAGGGATTCCGACGCGACCCGTTTGGTGGAATCACGAGCGCGATTGAGGACTCAAAGAAGGACGGCGAAGCGAGCGCCGACGTCCTCATGCAAGTCGTCTTCCGGCCGGAACCGCGCAACTGGGTGCACGGAGTCAACGGCGGGCCCGGGATCGATACGATTGCTCACAACCTCCAGCAACCACGCTACGAGAAGAAGCGACGGCTATTCACGACGACTCGAATCGAACATCCCCCTTCCGATATCGAGAAAAAGGCTGCCAAGATCGTTCGCGATCAACACGGAGACCGCGCCTGGAACGTCAATATCCGTATCTTCGCCGTCTCGAACGAGGAGCAAGTCGCCCGACGACGAGTGAAGAAGGCCGCTACCCAGTTCGAAAACTACTACGAGACGGCCACCGAGCAGAAATTCGAGCCGATCCCATTGAAAGGCTCCGATCTCCGAGACGGTCTCGATCGGCTCATTACCCGAGAATGGGAGGATCGTGGGATTATCAAATCCGAAGCTGAGGTCGCCGGGTTCGTCCATATCCCGAACGCTGAGATCAATCAGCAAAACTTCAACTGGGCGCTTTCAAAGCCCGGAGAGGGCGTTCCGCCGGGAACTCCCCGATTCGATTTCGAGAGCGCCGGTGTCAGCGAAATGACCTCCGAGCTCGAGAAGCAAGTCGCGATGATCGACTCGGCCGACGTCGGCGATCCGTACTGGTACGGGTGGGGCCAAAAAGACGGGATCGAGGCCGGGGTCTACGACGAGTACCTCAACGCCCACCAGGGCGTTTTCGGCCGGACTCGTATGGGGAAGACCGTCGCTCTTACCAACTTCGCGGGTCAGGCTATGCGACGCTTCACCGACGATCCCGACGCGGACGACGAGGGCGGGATCATCGTCGATCCGAAGGGACAGGACGGCGACGAGTTTATCGCCGAGTGGCCGGAGGATCGCCCGAACGAGGACCTCATCGTCGTGGACCTCGACGACAAGAACGAGAATATTCCCCGGTTCAATATGCTCGAGATTCCGAGTCATATCGAGCCGGGAACGCGAGCGTTCGACTCCTACACAAACGCCGTTGCCGACGTCGCGACCATGATGGTCGCCGAGGCTGGAGGCTCGGATAACTATGTCGGCTCCGTGATGAAGCGAGTGACCCGGACGCTCGCTCGAGGGATGCTCAAATCAGACCGAACGTGCACGTTCCTCGATCTCGCTGCCGCGGCCTCGTATAAGGGCAACTTCGAGCAGTTCTCCGAGTGGATGGACGACGACCGGCTCGCGTTTATCGGTCAAGCGGCCGAACGCATGGCTGAGGACGACAATATCGATCTCAACCCTCTCGCTGGCCGATTCGACGAGTACGTTCAACCCGACAGTATTCGCTCGATGATCTCCGCTCGAGAGCCGAGTTTCTCGATCCAGGACGCCGTCGATAACGGGAAGTGGATCGTTCTCATTTTCCCTGAGTACGCCGGCAAGACGGAGGTAACGGCGCTCACTAACTCCTACATGGCCGAGACATACCTCGCGAAACTTCTCTCGGAGAACGACGCGCCGTTTCACTTCATCGGCGACGAGGTCCACAACTTCACGACGGGAGAGTCCATGCTCCCGCACATCCTCTCCCAAGGGGGCGGGCTCGGATATCGATGCACGCTTGCTTGCCAGAGTCCGGCCAACCAGCTCAAGGACGCGCCGGCTGTTCGCGACGCGATTCAAGACAACGTCGATATCTGGCTCTCGTTCAAAATGCCGGGCAACTCGAGCCAATATGCGGCCTCTCAGTATCGGGAGACCGACGCCGAGGACTTGGAGAACGTGACCCGATACTCGGCGTACCTCGTTCAGTACACCAATGAGGCAGAGGATATCGGGACGCTTATCGATACGTTCCCACCGATCCGAGAGGTTCGCGAGGACGTCCTCGGCGATGAGAGCCGGACCGACGCCGAGCTCGAGGAGCTCAAGCAAGAGTCTATGGAGCGGTACGGGGATCCACTCGAGACCGCCGAGGAGCAAGCCGCTCAAAGCCACTTCTACGGCGACGAGATAGTCTCCCCCGCTACCGACGAGACGCTACAACAGGACGTTGCGAAAGCCGTGCACGACGTCGCGCTCCGATCCGAGGGGAACGACCTCTCCGTCCCGCTCGAGAAGTGCGAGGACGCGATCCGCGCCGCTGTCGCCGATCGCTTCGAGAGTGACATGATCGACACTCGCGAACGGCTTTGGCGAAACGTTGTGAAACCGATCCCCGACTCGAAGCTTTCCGAGAGCGATCGAGACGGCACGCTATGGCTCTCCGTCGGAGAGGAGGTCGTTCAGGATATCCAGGACGTCGGATCCGACGAGAGCGCGGGCGGAGGCCTGCACGCGCTCGTTCTCCAGGACGCATACCCCGCACTCAACGAGCTCGGGGTTAGTGTGGAGATCGCGGAGCAAGGGGAGGGAAACAAGTCACTTCCGGACGGCTCGATCGATCCGACGCCGCTCCTCGAGACCGGTCCCGACGCAGATCCGGCCGCGATTGCCGAGGCCTTCGAGGACTTTCAGGAGGACTACCCGACGATCAATGCGCTCACTGGAGGCCGTGAGGCTGTTCTCGAGGCTGAGAAATCGACCGGGAGTAGCAAACAAGGCCAGACGGTTCGGAACCTCTCGAGCGCCGTGAGCGACGGACAAAAATGCCTCTTTATTTGCCGGGAGAGCGAGGCCGAAAGCGTCTGGAAAACGCTCGGGGAGGTGCCGCGAGGAGTACATAACTCTCACACAGAGCCGGGAGAAACCCGGTTCTACAACCTTCGTCCCCTGGGGATCGACGGCGAAAGAGTGTATCGCGACGGCACTCGCGAAGACGTGTGGGTCCGAAACGAGGAGACCGGCGAGTATATCCTCCGAGACGGCAGCGGGAACGAGCACGCACGTTTCCCGGACGCCAAGAGCGTCTTTACCGACGCCGATCGATACCCGTCGGTGGGAGACGATCGAGATGGAGAGCTCCGAACGGTAAAGACGCCGATCATTCCGGAGCACGAGTTCGACGACGGCGCGATCCCCGAGCCGGGGGAGGAGTGGTTCGTGATCGTCGTCCCGGAGACCGACGGCGACGAGACGCTATCAGCTAGCGATCTCCAGCTTTACGTCGACGGTATGAAAGCTCCCCTGGAGAGCCTCGGTGCCGACGACGGCGATCGCGAGGAGAGCAACGAGGAGAGCGGCGATGTCTCGGAGCAAGAGCAAGGTAGTGAGCCAATCCCCGCCGAGACCGAGGCCAACTCCCTGGACGACGACGGCGACGAGAGCGAGAAAGGCGGCTTATTCAGATCCGTCTAACTCCTCGAGCTCCGACCGATCGATGACGCCGAGCTCTTTCTCATGCTGTTCGACGACGTGAGCGAACTTGTTAAACTCGGCCCGCACCCGATCTAGCGTCTCCTCAAGCTCGTTGATCCGGGTCTCTTTTTCCTCGAGTTCTCGCTGGAGCTCGTATACCGTAGGAGGAGTCTCGTCTCGATCACGGAGCTCCTCGAGCGCATCGCGGCCGTCGTCGGTGATCGCCCATACCGTCGCTTTGTCTCCTCCCCCGACGCGCTCCTCTCCCACTCGCATGATCGCTCCCCACTCCTCGAGCTTTCCCAGATGATAGAGTGCAGTCCCGTCCGGTATATCTGCCTCCCGGAGCCGGGGAGTGTGAGCCTCTCCCTCTAAGAGCACGAGCGTCTCGAGGAGTGTCTCTCGTTGCGGTCCAACGTCCTCAATCGGAACCGATCTCTCGGATTGCTTAGTATCGCTCATACGAGTGCAAATGTGCCAGAGAGTGATAAATCTAAGTCCCATTTAGGCCCAATCTCGATAGAGCGAATACAATAGGCATTGTAACAACCGCCGGGAGGCCAAGCCAGGGGATCAAGCGATATCCACTATCTCTCGGAAAACCTATAACTCGAGACAGCGGAGCGACTCCTCGAGCGAACGAGAGCGACGACGACCTGGAGGACGACGACAACCTAGTGAAGAGTAACACAACGGCCTCGAGGGAAGCAACGGTTTGGAGGGAGATCAAAATGCCAATCACGAGGATACCTGGAGGGTGACAGGAATGAGAACGAGACAGCCTACGTCGATCCGAAACGCCCTCGAGGCCGATCACGACGACAGCACTCAAGAGGAGAGCGACTCTTCGAGTCCCAAGGGCTACACAGTCCGGGTCTACTACTCTGGCGAGTGGTCCAGCTCTGTTGGGGAAGATAGATCGAGCCGTACCATCGACGGATCCGGAGAGGAAACCTTTGATGCTCATCTGTAGAATCCAATACTTTCACACCTGCCAAGGGCTGTGTAGCACGAAACGACGCTCTTGCTCACGAGATCGTGGGACAGATTCTCGGGTATGAGCTTCTACAGATGAGCGTCCCTGTATATTTATACAGAAGACGAGAGAACACTCCAAGCGTATGGCAGACCTGATTGTCAAATCAGCTGTGAAGGAAGCGCTTGACGACTACAACGTTGCGGCAGATTTCTACGAGGCACTCGACGACGAAGTTACTGAGCTACTCGACGAGGCTGACCAGCGTGCTGAAGCGAACGACCGAAGGACTGTCCAGCCCCGCGACCTCTAGCTCGCTCAGGGAGTTTCACCGCGCTGCTCGAATTCACTCACCTGTTTTTAAGGTGCTCTATTGAATCGCCAGACGACATCGGAGTAAATTCGGATATCTGGACGCTTTGGTGCCGTCTTGCGATTACCACCTCAGCCAGGGCATAATTACGTCTATAGAATGACCAACGAGGACGCGTACTGCACCTGTAGAATTCAAGTGTGTTGGTGTGGTAGAGAGAGGAAATCATGTCGGATAAAAGACAGCAATCTCACTTGGCCACCTGTGACTACTGTGGGAGCGTATATGCATCCACAACCACGGATGATGGGCAAATCCTCCCAATTGGAGCTCGAAATGGCTGTAGATGTGGTGGAACATCCTTCTCTACAATCACCAATGACGACCTTGAGGAAACAACCAACAGCTGAATCAGCTCCGATTGTTCACCGAATACCCTTGAGTGACTTTGACTTGTTACTCCCGTGGGGATGCCGACACTGCCTCAGTAGTCGAGCCCCTTGAGCAGTTCCTGGACCTCCTCGGGAGTGGCACCTTCGAGACGATCCAAGCCGTACTCAATCACGAGCGGGTAGTAGTGGCGGTTCTTCTCGAGACTCTCACCGAACTCTCGCTCATACTCTGCAGAGATCATCTTGTAGCGAAAGTTCATCTCGTCTCGCTGCTCCTCTGGGAGATAGAGGTAGGTGCCGACCTGCTCATCCTTGAGCGACGTCGATTCCTGCGAGCTGCCTGTCTCGTCTGTCTTGGATGTCTTTTCCGTTTTGGACGTCTTGGATGGTTTTGATTCTTCAGACTCTTTGGGCCTTCGATCTTCTGAACCCGATTCAGACGCAGCCTGCGATTGGACTTTCTCCTTGGACCGGTTCCGTCGTTCACGGAGCCGACTCGCACGATCACTCATGCTTGAACCACCTCGGAGTCAGACGGTGACGCAAATCCAAACTGCGAATCGAGACTCTCTGCGATGTTCAGGAAGGCCTTACAAACGTCAGCTTCATCGTTGTATTCGAAGATCGAAGTGCCGTTCTCGAGAGCATACTGGATGTCCGCCCGTTCACGAATCTCCCAGACAGGGACATCGTCGTAGGCCTCGTTGATCCACTCAACCATCTGCTGGGCCTGGTTCTTCCGGACGTCAATTCGATTGACAACGACGCCAACCTCGTTGATCTCGATCTCGTAATCCGCCTCGAGGAGATCGACGTGATCGTACAGGAGTTCGAACGCACGCTTACTGGTTGACTCCGCCAGTGCTGGCACGAGGATATTCTGGGCTGCATACAATGCGTTGTCCGTGAGGTTCCCGAGATTAGGCGGGCAGTCGATGATGACGTAGTCATAGTCATCCGCGACATACTCGAGGACGGCATCGAGCTGCTCTCCGCTGCGACGCGAAAGCGTAAGCTCTGGCTCGACCGCGGTCATATCGATATTGCTCGGGATGACATCCATCTCCTCGTGTTCACGGACGATCTCCGTCACGTGCGAGCGCATCTCCGCATCAGTCAGACAATCGAATAGCGTCGGGGGCTCGTCATCGTAGACCTCTGGCATCCCCAGGTTTTCCGTTGCATTCCCCTGTGGGTCGATATCGACCAAGAGGACATCCCGACCACGCTGGTTAAGCGCGCCAGCGACATTGATCGCTGCCGTTGTCTTCCCGACGCCACCTTTCTGCTGAGCTACACTAATCTTGGCTGTCTCGTCCATACAAACCGTATTGTATCGGCCAGATATAAAAGACAGGATAACTGTCAAAATCTGTAATGGGAGATCAAAATCGTATAGCGGAGGCAGTGGAGTGAAGATTAGATCCTCGGCAAAACAGAGAGGGGAGCCCGCCTCTCGTTGCTCTCCCCAGAGGTACCTCTCCACCGTATACATCGCCACTGCGACCTACTCCACGCCAACATGTCTCCCCCCGCGTGGTGGACTCCCAAAAGCGAGCAAGAGAACTAGGTAAGAGAGACTGAATTCATCGACGAGCAGCAGTGAGGGCAGAGTTTTCGGTGTTGGGACCCTATCCACGACTAATGACGTTTCAGTCGACCTGGAGTAATCTGCTCGAGGAGTGTGAGGCGTTAGGGGATGAGGCGACACTGGTGACACCCTTATCGAAAAAGCCGTTTCACATCGTAGATGTCCAGGAGCATCGGATCGTTATCGAATTCCCAGACTCTGAGGAGAAGCGGCCACTCCAGCGTAACCAGTTCGAGACGCTTGCACGCCGAATTGGAGATGCAGCCGATACATTCGACCTCGAGCGATTACCCCCCGACGCCGAACCCTATGCGGCAGTCTTGAGTCTCCACCCCAGATTCGAGATCGATGAGCGCGAGGGGCTGATCCGAGAGAGTGAGAACCCAGGCCCATCCCAGCTCGTCCAGGCTCCAGAGACCGAGACAGAGACTGAACGAACAGAACCCGACCTCGCGATCTATGCTGACGCACTCCTCCTTACTGATGCACTCGAGCGCCACGATGTGACCAATCTTAGTGGACAAGAGACATCCACACTGGTGAACCTCTATACGCTGTTATCTGACGTCCAGCGGAATGCCGATGACCTCCGCCAAGATGTTGCTGACGTCTTGCTCGAGCGAGTTCACCATGATCAGCCCATTCACGCCCAATTCGGATCTGTCCAACGGACTAGTCGAACGTACAAATCATTGCGCGACGAAGGGGAAGTCCTAGCGACCCTCGAAGACGCTGGGATCCCACGCGAACGTGTCACCAGCGTTGATTCCAGTAAGGTCGATGAAGCCCTCGAGGTCACTGAACTCAGTCCACGTGAGGTCTACGAGATCGAAGATCGAGAATACGTCCGGAAAGCCGACGTTGATGAAGAGCACAAAGAAACCCGACTCCAAGGTCTCAAAGAGCAGTTAGCCGCCAGTGACGAGCCAGAGGCCGCTGAACTGCGCGAGGAAATCGATGATCTCGAGACCCGAATCGAGGAACTCACTGAGTTTAGCCCGGCCCAGGAATTCCACGCTGAGTGAATCGGACTTGATGGCTCCGCTGAACCGGGCTACTGGTGACCGTGTTATAGCTGTCTTTCCGAGGTTTTCTGAGAGACGTTTTTTCTTCGAGAGTCTTTCCGAACGAGTCCCACGGAAAGACCTCCTTAGATAAATATCCAATAGAACGGCTGTAAGTGCTGTTGCTGAAAAGCAAAACAGCAAAAGGGGGGTGCTGGAAGCCAGCACCCCCCTACCCTACCCTCAGTAAGTTAGGGTGGTGGTGGTGGTGAAACCACCGAAACCCTAACTTGGTGAGGGTAGGGTGCTGGAGCTCAGGTCTTTCTTCTGTCTACCTTCATCCCGTCCAACTGTGTACTCGCTATTCTCCGCTGTTTCCGTTGCCTATCCTCGTGTCGCCCTCACTTTCAGAACTCCAGGTGAAGAAAAACTCCTCGTCTCGACAATCAGCTAAGAGGGGCCATAGAACAGTTCTCATCTCTGATTTTCAATAAACGGTGAGTAAGGGTAAACCTCGAGTAGTGACGACAGTCTACGCTACCGAATTGAGAAGCACAAAAACGACTCCCCTGCTATATCTCTACCTTGTAGCTAGAACCACTTAAAGAAAATCGAGGTTCGCTCAAGGTCAATCGGACCCTGACGACTTCCCGTTTCGAAGTACTCCGCACAAAAGCTCCTGTGGAGTTCAGAAGTCAGAGTGAGTGGTCTGCGCGACGCCGTATTCCGCAGTCGTCGACTGTTCTGCAACGGCTTCTCCATCTTCCAGAATCTGGATGGTGAGTTCTTCACTCGTATCATCGTGCTCTCGAGGTGATGTCGTTCCACTCGCTCAGCAGAGAGGAAGCAGAGAGGAATTCTCCCCCTTGCTATCAATATGGGTCTCGAGAACAGAGCAGAGACGTAGCTGACGCTAACCGAAAAATCACGATCTTCTCGAAACGTGTTGTCCACACATTCGTCTATCGGCCTATCTCTCGGCCCTGTTTGAGTGTGGACTATTCGCTCACTACACCGCCGTCAGTGGCCACTTGTCTTCCGTTGTCAGTTCGCGCTATCTCTGTGCACTCCTCGAGCGTGAGTCCGATTTCATCGGCGACAGCGTCGATCTCTTCCGGAGCAACACTCCCCGCGGTTGCATCTGGCTGAGCGTCGGTGATCTGATCGGCAATCGACTCGCGAGCATACTCGATATCCATCGATTCCCAGAGCGCGACGAGATTTCGATCTGCATCAACGATCGATTCGACAACCTCAGAGAACCATCTGGTTTCCTCGATTGGTGTCTCTGGTTCAGTATTGCTTTCCGGATCGTCGCTGTTCTGATGAACGTCCTCGCTATCTGCCGTTTCGGGCTCGGATTCGGATTCCTCCACGGGGTCGCTCGTGTCGTTAACATCTTCCGGATCACGGAACTCATCAGTGTCTTCGTCGTACTCGAACCCGAGCCGGTCGATCAGTTGCTCGACGAACGCATTGGCTTGCTCGCGGTTGTTCTCGGAAACCTCGATCCCATTCGCGTCAAGTGCACGGCAAGCATCGGCGCGATCGAACGCCGGCGCAGTGTTAAGAGACCGGTCGCCACCGAGAGTGTCGATTACGTCGCCGACGATTTTCTGTCTCCACACTTTTGGTGGGAGATATTCCGTAGTACCGCCCTCATCATCGTATCGCTTGACATCGTCTCCCAGGTGGTTGATCACGCGTTCACGGTATTCCTCGATAGTTTGTTTCGCTGGGCTATCACTACGTCCGGCATGCTTACAGATAGCCTTCTCGAGCGTCTCGCCATCGAATACGTCGGGGAGTTCGTTCGCGATCGTGATCGTCGTTCGTTCAACACTCGAGAGCCCGTCGCTGTTTGAGTCGGCCAATGTCGAGAGTAGACCTTCAGCGTCGTCGGCGATCCGGTCAAGTTTCCGATTGAGACGGGATTGACGATCGTCCTCGAGGTACTTCCGAAGTGCCCGACCGAGTTCGACACCGTATGTGTCATCGCTCTGCTCCACCTTCGCTCGGAACCCATTCGCGACGTCAGCGTCGACCACCTTTTGTACCCTCACTCGATCCTCGTTCGCTAGTGAGTCGCTGGTAACTGGGTCGCTGTCCTCGATATCTTTCGGTCGCCGTCCGGCAGCTCGGACAAGCCGGTCGATGGTTGATTCGGGAGAGTCGTCAAGATCAGTGTACTCGATCATTGCGCGCTCGAGTTCTGGCCGTTCGTAAGCCCGAACACTAGTCCGATTCTGAGAGAGATGGTCCTGGAAATCGTTCCACGGCTTCTTCGGGACGCTCCAGTCGATCCGATCGGTAGTTTTGTTTGAAGTAGGGTTGTTCGTGTTCGATTCGTCCGTTGCCGTCGTTCGCGTGTCCGTCATTTCTGTGGTTTGGGTGGGTTAACGCGCCCAAATCCACACTGCAGACAGCGACCGCCGACGAAAAGTCTTTTACTCAGCCCGTTCAAGGACCAAGTAGACGACATCACGTCGTCGGCCAAGTTCATTCCGAACTCCGTTGTCCGCGTTGTGGTTCGTGGACGCATACTTCGGGGGCTGCCACCCCCGAACGTTACTACTCGAATAGTCACGACGCCATCATTCGGTGCCGCGACTTGACTGCCTGATCGATTATCTTGAGACCCGGTAAGTGTTTCCCTCACACTCTGTCTTCACAGACGACTTCTTAAAGCTCCTCGAGAACATCGGGCCGCTCTTCTCGTACTACCTCGATACCTTTCGGCAGCCCCTCTCTGATTCGCTTTCGCACCCAGTAGACCGTCTAGTTTGTACGTCCAATCTATTTTGTATAGTTTGTACATCTCGTCTATTTTGTATAGCTTGTACGTCCCATACAGTTTTGAGATATGATCAGATCTTGCTGAAAAAGAGGCCAACCGAAAGGAATAGCCACGGTATCGCCGCGAGTGAAAGGAAGAAGATCCCGCTAGGATCGGTGGCCTGCATATCTGATCCCCAGACACCGAGAGCATAGAGACCAAGAGCAACCGAGTTAGCCTGCCAGATCCTCGTTGGAGTGATAATCGTCAACCCGGCGACCACGATCGAGGTAAGGAGAAACGCGCCAACGAGTTCGGGCGTCGAAAGCTCGGTGAGAGCCTCGATGGCGAATACAATCAAGAAGAGATTGATGGCGGCGAACAATCCAACAGCTGCAGCAATTGCATACCCAGCTCGACCCGTACTGGTAGAGGTTTCTGGGCTGTGTCCCCGATCCGGCTCACCAACCCAGTCATCGCCGAAGATATCATGCTCGTGGCTGTCATCATGACACGGCTCACATAGCGTAGTGAGATTTGAGAGGGCGTTCGAACCGCCCTCGGATCGCGGCGACATGTGGTGAGCATGGAGCCGAACACCATCTCCGTTTGCATGTGGTCCACTCTGACGACCGCACTCCAGACATGTCCAGTCGTCGCGCCGATAGACGCGTCGGCGTCGTGCATCCCAGTCTGGCGGGAGATCTTCATCGTATGAGTTTGGATCATCCCATCTTGGATCTACTTCAGGTTGAGATTGCATCCCTGTCTTCGAGATAGCTCCTTTAGAGGACATTATATCTTTGTGATAATAGCAGAATCTGGGAGAGATAGAGCTCTGTAGAACCCTTACCGTCTCTTGAGAGAAATTGTGAGTGATGTCTTTGAGATTGAAATAACTCTATCTGACGATTCCTTCTCTTCTCTCACACAGCGGTTTTCCTGAGTTAATGTTCTTTGTCTGTTCGGCTATGACCGTCTCCAGTGATGTCTACATATAAACAAAGATGGTTCACTAACATCTGTATTTAGAAACTGCTGTTAGGAGTATCTCAGATAGCTGTTTCATCCTATTATTCTAGGCAACTACTACTACTACCATTAATGTTATAATAGCTAGTAGTAGTACCGTGAGCTCGACTTGAAGTGAATACTATCCCCTCTACTGAGTAACTCCGGAAAACCGCTGTGTGAGGGATAGATATGTCTTTGAGATCCTCACCTTCGTCTGGAAACTCAGGAAAACCGCTGTGTGAGACGGGGGATCTCAGGGAACTCGAGAAACTCATGAAACTCGGGAAAGGTTAATGCTCTTGGATACATCAGTCCTTCTTATAATGGATGATGTCGATTCAATCTTCGCCGACGATGTCGAGCTAATCAAGAACGCCGACGTCCTCGAAGAAGATTATACTCCTGATGAAATCCTTTGTCGGGACGATGTCCTCCAGCAGTACACGAGTGTTCTCAAGCCTATCTACAAGGGTCGACCACCGCAGAATGCATTTCTCTATGGTGATACGGGTGTAGGAAAGACTGCGGCGACAAAGTATCTTCGAGAAAATCTTGAACGCGACATCAAGCGGAAGAACGATCAACTTCCAGAGGACGAGCAGATTGCACTCAATGTCGTTTGGATCAACTGTGAGAATTTCACTACAGGTGATCACAAGACCTCGTCGTACCAAGTCGCCGTAGGGGTCGTTAACCGCCTTCGGGAGAAAGGGAATCGGATTACAGGGACCGGCTATGCTCCACAGGACGTCTATGATATCATGTATGAAGAACTCGACAATCTCGAGGGAACTGTCCTCGTAATTTTAGACGAGGTCGACAAAATCGGGAACGACGACACACTCCTTTACGAACTGCCTCGTTCTCGAGATATTGGCTATGTCGAAAACGTTCGTGTTGGGGTCATCGGAATCAGCAACGACTACACTTTCCGAAAGAACCTCTCTCCAAAAGTGAAGGACAGTTTATGTGAAACTGAGATTAAATTCCCTGCATATAATGCGACAGAGCTCTCTGATATCCTCAGCGCTCGTGCAGAACGTGCCCTCTACGATAGTGCCTACACTGCGGAGACAATATCACTCTGTTCAGCGCTCGCGTATCAAGAGGCGTCAGGCAGTGCTCGTCGAGCAATTCGACTCCTCCGTCGGTCGGCAGAAATCGCTGAAGAAAACGGCTCTGAACAAATCGAAGAGCGACATATCCGGCAGGCAGACAAGGACTTAGAATATGGCAACATCGTCGAATCGATCGTTGACCAAGACGATGAGAAACTCTACATTCTGAAGGCACTCGCTCATCTCGATGAGACGGGACTCACGCCAGCCCGTACACGTACGATTCACGCCGCCTACTCGCGAGTGGTTCGTTCCTATAATACAACCGGGAAGGACCCACTCACACAACGCGGGATGTTCAATCATCTCTCGAAACTGGTGATGTTTGGCTTTGTGCACACTATCGACCATAACAAGGGTGCTGGCGGTGGACAGTGGAATGAACACGAGTTTAGTGATGACGTCAATCCACAGAAAGTGAAAGACGCCTTCGAAGATCGCGATCTCGACTGGCTGGACATCTCTGTCCGGGGAATCAAGGAGTGACTTCTCTTACGACTGCTCCATATTTCGAGCACTTTGCGAAATGCGCGTGAGCATCTGCCTGCTGAAAACCAATCAGAGTGAGTTCGATGAATCGAGATGACGGTTACTCATCGGAGTCGGTAGCGTGGATTGCTGATTGTGCGAAAGGTATAATTGGCTAAACGGCAAATATAAGCCAAGAAGATGGCCCTGAAGAATATCCCTACTGTAGACGAACTGGCTGAGACGACTGGCCAGTCCAAGGAGCAACTTCTGAAGGACCGTGAAGCTGCAGCGAAAATGTCGAGCGCTTCTGACGACGAGTAGCGATATTTCTAATGGGCGAGTCTGGTTCTACGAATACTATCGACCAGTTATTAGGTCATACGGAGGGGCCGACGGATCCGATTACCGACCGTGACCTCACACGAGCGCGATCATCAGCCTATATCGTCCACGGAAATTTTCACGAGCTGGCTCAGATCTGCGATGATATCTCTACCACAGGAACGATCATCGTCGAGGAAGGTGCTGACAAGACAGATGTAGAAAATGAGGTTTATCGGCGAGTTCACAACTATGTTTCATCGCTGTACTCTTACAACGAACAGATCCGATCTATCCTAAACAAGCGTTTGAATCGGCATATCAAGAAGGGGTATTTCCTTCCGGCGCGAGATAACAAGGCTGCGCCAGACTATGTTCGGCGAGGAACGTTTCTCTGGGGACTACGGAACGACTTCCAGCATGGCGACTACTGGTGTCTCAGCGTTCAGTACGAAGGAACTCAAAATGGAAGCGACTGCTATCAGTTGCACTTCCAAAAACGAGAGTTTGAAGCGACGCCAAAAGGCGATCTTGATAGCGCTAGTGACTATTTAGTCCATGCCTCGGACGAGGATCAACGATACCCACTCCCGTATATCGGTAGCTTCCATCGGAACCTGTTCAGCGAGTTTGAGAACGCGTTCGAGGAGTGGTGCGACAAAAACCGCGCCTAGATCGTAGGAGTCGTACGTAAGAGCGCTTGCTGTTCAATCGGTGGGCCCATAATCGCCTGGCTGTCCTCAGTGGGTTTTGTCGCTGTAAGAGCAGCTGCTAATCGCATCCATGAGCCGATCATCGGATGATCGAGTAACCGCCCCGGATCTGGTGGCCAAAATAGTGCACTGCCGAGCGGGTCGTTGGGATCGCCGTACCGATCTGGCTGGAGGAGCGTCTCGAGCAATGCATCGGCTGCATCGAGGAGCGTCTGGTTTTCCTCGAGGGCGGTTGGAACGACGGAATTGCGGCGTTCGGTGGTAGTCTGGAATGATAACGTCAGGCGATACCCATTTTCATCAACACGGATGAGGTCGAGCGCCTCGAGTCGGTCGCGATAGTTCCGGATCGTCCGTGTTGAGATCTCTGCTCGGTTGGCAAGTTCGCGCTGTGAGAGGCAGCTTTCAGCTGTGAGAAGTGTGTGGACGATTCGGCCAACTGCCGGTGGGAGATTGGAGAGTAGCTGTTCCGATTCGAGCGTTCCCAGCGCATAGCGGAGTTCGTCTGGACGAAGTTCTCGACGCTTGTCCTCGCCGGCGAGTTGCTGGAGTGCTTGAGCAGTGGCGTACGGTGAGCCGGTCAATGCGTGGAGCAACGAGACAGCCTCTCGAGTCGGTCGCAGATTCTTGGACTGGAGGAGTCGCGTCGCAGCTGATGCGTAGGCAGTTCGATCGACCGTCGAAAGGGAGACGTGGACCGCGAATTCGGGAGCGTCCTCAGCGAGTGCTGCTGGCGTCTCGAGCGATTGCTCGAGCTTGGGGCGGAGTCGATGGACATCTTCACTACGAACGACTACGGAGCCGATGAGCATCCCCAGCGGATCGTCGGCATCGACAGTCGGCGAGAGAGCCGTCTGACGCTTCTCTTCTCGAGACTCGAACAGCTGCCGGTAGCAGGCGAACGCACCGTATTTCGACTGAATTGCCGTCGCAATACTGATTGTGGTTGCGAGTTCGTTCAGTGAGTTCGTGTCAAGTCCAGCCGGCACTCGAAGTTCGCGAACGATGTCGATCCCGAGAGCATCGAAGAGATGCACAATCGAGCCAGCAAGCCCGTGAGCCGACCGCATGATCGATCCACGGAACCGATTGCGGTCCTCGTACTCGCCAGCCGAAAGCTTCGCCGTGAGATCCTCGAGATCGGTACCCCACTCGATAAACGCTTCACGGAGTGCTTCGGGATCCTCGAGGGCTTCATCAGAGAGTCCACCGATACACCGAGCATCCCGAAGAATCGCTGGCGGATCCTCCAGGGACTCGAGGCGACTGTCGGTGAGAACTCGGTTGAGCAAACGGGGAGAGGCTAACGCTGTCGCGAGACTCACCACGTACTGCAGGGGCCCACTCGCCCGAACAGCAACCACGGCTTCCTCCCGATCGCCGTCGAAGCTCACATACCGAGTGTGGTCCGGAGCGTCTGTTTGGTCGTCGAACGGGGCCTCAACGAGGGTGATGTCGCCAGCCTCTCCACAGCCGACGGCGCCGACGTGGCCTGGGCGGTTGAGGTAGGCCGTTCGGTAGGGGTTACTGTCATCGCTACTGTCGTCATCTCCTTCCCCTCGTGTGCGCGGGGTTACACGGCACTGTGTGGAGGACGTTCCGGTGTCGCTCACGGCCTCGGTCAGTTCCTGTTGCCGGCCGATTTGGGCGTCCAACTCCTCGAGTAACTGCCGACCGGCCTCGAGTAACTCAACCGTCCGATCATCCGTTGGTCCGAATTCCGCGACCAGTCCAAGCTCGGTGAGCGAGTTCTGCTCGGAGACAAGGAGTTGGGAGATCCGACTGCGATCAACGTCGTGCATCGCTCGCAGAGCGTGCCTCGAGAGCGTCTGGGCAGGTTCGTCGGCGAGCTGCCGGAGGAGTTCGACCTTGCGGCCGTCCGGATCCAGTACCTCGAGCGCTTGCTCCACTTGGTCCCCAGTAGGATGGTGTGTCTCTCGCCACTCGCTCACGCCGGGCAGCTCTTCGCGATGCTCTCGCGCGAGCCAGTGCTGAGTGCGACCGGTCGCGACGACGCGGATATCGAAGCCAGTAGCGAGGACGTCGAGCAGACGACAGATCGACTCGTGTTTGCGTCGTGGCGCATCCTCAAACGCGCGGCCGATGGTCACCGCGAGCGTCGGTGGCTGCTCATTGGGGACATTAGTGGCGAAGAAGCCGGCAGTCGCGAACAGATCCTCGAGACTCGCATGGCCCCGCCCGAGGTTTGGCACGAGATCGGCGGCCAGCCGCCAGGCTTCCCGTCGGTTCCCGCGGGCGACGTCCAGTATTCGCGAGCGCAGCCAGTAGGGAATCTGCTGGTCCTCGAGGGCCTCGTAACACTCGGAGACAGTGCGGCCGTCAGCGAACCGGCGGACGGCGCGAATGAATCTGTTTCGAATCGACTGCTGGTCGAACAACTGGTTCCAGAGTTCGGAAACGGGTTCGGTAGCAATCTCGAGGCTGGCCGCTGGCGAGAGTGGCGGCTGTTGGGTCGGTGTGAGTCCCGTGTCGGTCACGGTGGACTCACCTCGAGTGGGAGTCCGAGTGTGCGCTGTGGGCGTGCTGACTGGGTGGGGTGGCGTGCCATCGAGTCCTGAAGGCAACGGTGGTGGGTGCGGACAGGCGAGCGCAGTGGCTCGGGAGCTGCCGGCGCGAGTGCGTGGTCAGGGAGTCACCGGTTCGGAACGGGTATCGCCCGTGGGTCGGTGGCCCTATTGGTGGGTGGACTCGAGTCGTTGAGTTCGGGCTCGAGGACGACCAGTCGGATCTGCTGAGTAGCTAGATCAGCGCGGGTGCCGAGTCGGCACTCGGCCAGCAGTTCAGTACAGCCGACTGTTGGATGGCGAATGGTGTTGGGACTGCAGGTCGTACAGTAGGGGCGATGGATTGCCCACTGGTCTGAGTCGGCTGGGCGGGCGGCGAAGACGGTCGCGCGGTCGCCTTCTTGGAGAGTGTCCCCACAGTGTTGACACGCAGTGGGTTGGGGACCGACCGGGAATCCCTTGAGGAGTTGCGTGGGAGTGGTAGCGACCTTCATTGGTCGTCACCTTCGAATGCGTCGAAGAGTGAGTTCGTGAGACTCGAGTAGAGGTGTTGGCTCTCGAAGCCACGTTTGACTGTGACGTACTCGATCCAGTCGTTGATACGCCGATCGACGGTGTTGAGGTCGTAGCGATGGGTGCGATTACTGTCGGAGATGATGTAGACGGTTTCGTCTGTGGTACGGTAGACGTGGTGTGCGCCCTCGGTATCGATGCCAATGAGAATGTAGTCTGGTCGGTGGTCGGTGCGACTGCGAGCCGAAACCGTTTCGTGGGATTGCGGTTGTATGCTCATATGCTGGTTGCGCCAGCACGGGGTCGGTGTTCCAGCACCGGCCTCTGGGATTTTCCAAGGCGTCCCGTGCTTGCTCTACAATATGCGAGTAGTACACTTATACTTAACGGATAGTAAAGACCAATCGTGTTTTCTACCATTAAAGACAAGTAGTAGCCTCTATTACTATAACCAAGGTCGAATTACAGTGCAGAAAGTGACTCTACGAATTGACCCACTAATGCACGACGTCCTGGACGTTTTCGCATCTACCGATGGCTACGCAACGACTGGATATCTTGTCGATGAGCTTGATTCAACGCGCCCAACAGTCGGAAAGCGGCTTGATAAGCTCCATGCAGCGGGTAAGATCGAATACGTCCATGAACCAACGGCATTCTGGCATCTTGTCGACGATCCACGTGAAGAATAATGAAGACGGACATCTCCAGACGTATCTCGGACTCCGAGAGAACCTAGCGGCGAACGAAGGAGTACGCAGCCTTCTTTATGACTCTCAGCGGGACCGGTAGGACACGTTCATCGAGATCATATCCGTGGTTTCTCCATTGGACGAGTTGAGACTACGTCGTTCAATGCATATGGATCGACATTCGCATCGCTACTTCGTTTCGGCGAGCAATCTGAGTATAGTAGATGACTTTCTAGAAGGTGGCATCATGGACATTCGTAAATTTCTAATAGGATACGTCTGCTGTTTTATTTAATGACTTACGAGAATCTGGATGCTGAGTTGGTCAATGAACTCCTCACGGATGGACGTGCGAGCCTTCGGAGTCTTGCTGAAGAGCTCGATGTGTCCGTCACGACAGTCTCGAATCACCTTTCAGATCTCGAGGAGGAAGGTGTGATCCAGGGATACACACCGATCGTCGATTACGATGCTGCCGGGTACGACGTCACGGCAGTGATGCAGCTCAAAGTCGAGGGTAGTGCACTCGGTGAGATCACAGAAACACTCCAAGATCATGATCAGATGCAGTGTTGAACGCAAGACAGCGGCAGCATCGAAATTGTGACATTCAATTTTCCATCAGTACCGACGCTC
>NZ_JAAVUO010000033.1:0-33560 GCF_012163165.1 Natronococcus sp. JC468 | reverse complement strand
GCGCGTCCCGCCCCCGCCCCCCCCCGCGCCGGACCCGATGAAGGCCCCGCAGGCCGCACAGTGCACCCCGTCGACCTCGAGGTAGGTCGCCTCGTGGTCGTCGGGGACCTTCCGCTCCTCGTCGTCGGCTCGCTGCCGGCGGACGTCCTGGGGGGCGACGTCGTCGACGTCGCCAAGTGCGTCGAAGACGTCCCGACAGCCGACGCAGCAAAAGCGGTTCCCCTCGTCGTCGGTGACGTCGCTTCCCTCGATGGGAAGCTCACAGAGCGTACAGCCGGTTCGGTCGGTCATGATCTGATCAGTGGTCGTGCGCGCCCGCACCCGCGCCGGCGCTCGCCGCGTCGATCCCGTCGTAGAACGGCAGCTGGGGGTGGGGGACGTGGACGCCGATGCTCATCAGCCCGTGCGCCAGGAGGACGTAGCCCAGCACGACGAACGCGACGCCGAGCAGTCGGTGGACCCGCTGGCGGTGGACCACGTCGATCGACTCGACGACAGTGCCGTAGAGAAACACCGCGGGGACGGTGCCGAGTCCCAGCGCGGCCAGCGCGAGCGCGCCGCCCGCCGCCGAGCCCGTCGCGAACGCGTAGAGGAAGGCCGGGTAGAGGATCGGACAGGGCAACAGCCCGTGGAGCGCGCCCAACCCGACGATACCGGGCCCGTTGGCCAACCTGTCGACGTGGGTCATCAGCCAGCCAGTGAGGCGCTCGAGGCCGGGGAGGTGAATCCCGCCCGTCGTCCGGCCGAGCAGGTAGTAGATCCCGGTCGCGATGACGAACCCGCCGACGATCAGGCCGACCCCGCCGCGGATCGGTTCGACGATCGGCGTCAGCGATTCGGTCGTCACGAACAGGAGCCCGCCGAGCGCGCCGAAGACGGCGCCGAGCAGGGTGTAGCTCGCGGTCCGCCCGAGGTTGAACAGCGCGTGCTGGCGCACCTCGCGGGTCGTCAGGTGGGAGCCGCGCCGCTCGCGCTCCTCGCCGCCGTCCATCCGCCCCGCGTAGACGGTCACCAGCGGGCCGCACATCCCGATACAGTGAGCGCCGGCCAGCAGGCCGATAACCAGAAAGAGGGCGACGTCGACGCCGAGGAGGGTAAGCGGGTCCATGGGTGATCAACTCGGAGCGTCCGCGACTCGTTGCCCGAGCTATCCGCTCGAGAAGGTAATCGGTTTCGCCTCGCGGATCGACCGAACCCCGGAGCCGCGGCCGAGCCGTCCCCGACCCGCACTCGTTCGGCCGTCGTCCTCGCTCCCGAAAACTACGCCGAACCCGTCACTCGACGTACCGGTACTTGCGCTCGCCCATGCGTCCCCAGCCGTCGAAGACGAACTCCTCCTCGGGTGTGGTGAACTCCTCGACGTCGACGTCCATCTCGTGGTTGTGGGCGTCGTGGACCTCCTCGTAGTCCGCCCAGCTCATGTCGTACCGGGCCGCGAGCTGCTCGTCGACGTTCAGCGCCTCGAGCTCCTCGGCCCAGCCGTCCTGAACCGTCTCGGCGTGGATCTCTGCCTGGGCGCCGCTGCCGTAGGAGCCGACCAGCAGCGTCTCGTCGGTCATGTCGCGGCCGTTCTCGAGGGCGTGTTTCAGCGCGCTGATGCGCGCGATGTGGACCGAGCCGGTGTACCAGTTGCCGACCTCCCGGGAGATCGTCAGCGTCGGGTCGATCGTCTCGGCGTACCACTCCTGGTAGCGGTCGGTCTCCTTGAGGGCGTCCGTGTACTCGCGGACGGCGTCGTGGTAGTCGTCCTCGGTGTCGAACGCCTCGGGACGGGGCTGGCGGCCGATCTCTTCGGCGAGCTCCTCCTCGATGGCCGTATCCCGCGTGACGTAGCGGTAGCCCAGCAGGCCCGCCTTGCGGACCATCCCCGGGAACGGGGTGTGGAACGGGATGAAGGCGACGTCGTCGGGGTGGACATCGCCCGCGACGCTCTCGAAGTCCTGTAAGGCCTCGCGCATCCGGGCGAGGTAGACCTGCACCGACCGCTTCCCGTCGACGGAGGGGAACTGCTGGTTGGGCTTGAGGAAGTCCGTCTCGTCGGCCGATCCGTACCCCTGCTCGGGCGAGAGCTCGACCAGGTCGGGGTCCTCGGCGATGTACATCGCGACGGCTCCCGCGCCCTGGGTCGCCTCCCCGGCGTCGCCGCGGGCGTAGAGGGCCGTGTCGGTCGCGATCACGAGCGCGCCGCGACCGCGGTTGCGACCCGCGCGGATCCAGTTGTAGGCGTCGTCGAGGCTCTGCGTGCCGGCGATGCAGGCGAACTTCCGCTCGCCCTTGTTGGCGTGGTGGAAGTCCTCGCCGTAGACCTGCTCGAGGCAGCCGGCGACGTACGTCGAGACCGGTTTCGAGTTGTCGAAGGCGCTCTCGGTCGCGACGTCGATGCGACCGATATCGTCGGGCTCGAGGTCCTTGCGCTCCATCAGCCGGTGGGCAGCGTTGGCCGCCATCGTGACGATGTCCTCGTAGCTGTCGGGGAACGAACTGGCGTTGAGCCCCAGTCCCTTCGTGTACTTCTCCGGATCCTCGCCCTTCTGGGGGGCGAAGGTGCCGGGGAGGTCGAGCTTGAGGTTCCCGGTCCAGATCTCGACGGCGTCGATACCGACTGTGGTCATGGTACGCGAATATTGTCCGATCTATATGATATTGTCGTTCCCCACTTCGACGAACGTCGAACCCGGCGTCGACGATACGAGTCGCTCCGGGGGCGGCGACCGACGGTCCGGTCGGCTCGAACGACGGACGGGCGGGACGAATCGCTCGTCGGCTGTCGAACCGAACCCGCGGCGAGAATCAGTCCTCGTCTTCCTCGACGACCTCGGGGTCGCTCATCGCGCTCTGGAGGCTGTCCAGCCCGTTGATCCACTCGGTGACCAGCCCGTACTCGAGCTCCTCGGCGACGCTCATGTCGAGTTCCTCGTCGTCGATGACCAGCGTGCCGGCCCGGGCGGCGTACCCCAGCGCCGCGTCGAGGTCCTCCTCGGCCTCGGCGTTCGCGGCCGCGTCGAGGTAGTCGGCGACGGTCCCCTCTTCGGCGGGGCCGCTGGCGACATACTCCTCGGCGGCGAAAAAGACACAGACCAGACTCGTCTGGACGCCGTCGACGAGGATCAGCTTCTCCTCGTCCTCGATGTCGACCTCGCCGAGGACGACCTTTCGGACGTCCTCGATCTCGGAGAGGGCGTCCTCCTGCTCGAGCTCGCCGTCGTCGTAGTCCGAGACGATCTTCGCGATCGCGATCGCGGTGTCGTCCTGCAGATTGAGCAGCAGCCGTGCCGAGTCCTCGTCCTCCGGATCGATCTCCTCGTCTTTGATGCGATCGATCCAGTTCTGCCAGCGTTCCGCCGAGTAGTACTCGGTGGGGGGATTGCTCATACAGACACCTACACCGGCCGCTTGAAATGCCTTTCTCTACCTGTATTCCGTGACGACTGTCCACAGACGCCCGTCTCAGACGGTCTCGAGCGTCGATTCGGTGTCGATGCCGTAGACGCGCTCGGGGGTCTCGACGTGGGCGTTCCGGACGGCCTCGTCGTACCCGTCCTCGAGCAGCCAGGCGACCCGACGGGGGACCGTCTTCGGCCCCAGTACGGCGCCGGGGCGGTTGGGATCGTCGATGTAGTCGGTCTCCATCAGGAACGGTTCGCCGCGCTCGGCCGCCCGCTCGAGTTCGTCCTTGTCGCAGATGACGCTCGGAACCGGGCCCTTCAGGCGCCCGCTCGCGTAGTGTTTGACCACCCTGTGGGCGGGGAGGCCAGCGTCCTCGGCCCACTCGGCGACCTCGGTCAGATCCTCGCTGGATTCGGCGTGGAGCTGGACGGCGCAGTCGAGCTCGGCGCCGCGCTCGAAGGCCCGGCGCATCACGGCGTTCGAGGCCGCCCAGACGTCGTCGTCGACCTCGTAGTGCGGACGGCCCGACTTCAGCGCCAGCGCGTCGCCGGACTCGACGTACTCCACGGCGACGTCGATCCCGCCCCGCATGATCTTGCGGGCCTCCGCGGGAGCGTACCCGCGCTCGTCGACGAGCCGCGAGATCAGTCCCGGGTGAACCCCGAGGACGGGCCAGGCTCGACCCGGCAGTTCGGCCGAGGCCGCCTCGACGATCTCGAGGGTGCGCTCGAAGACGGGACGGAAGTCCTCGCCCGCGTCGGCCTCGACGCCGAGGTGCCAGGAGGGTTTGTTCACCACGAGCATGTGGGTGCCGCCAACGCGGACGAAATCGCGCACGGCGTCGATCCCGCGGTTGTTGTCCGGATCGAGGTGGAGGTGGTCGTCCAGCACCGGCCGATCGTCGTCGATCATACCCGACGGTGGGCGCGGGACGAGTGAAAAGTCACCGACTCGGACCGCGCGAGGCGGCCGGCCCGCGCTGCCGAGGGCCGTTACTCCTCGAGGGTCATCGCCTCGTCGGCGGCGTTTCGCAGCGCGTCCGAACGGCCGTAGCTTCCCGGAGCGATGGCGATCGTCTCGACGCCGGTTCGGCCCGCGTGCTCGAGGACGGGCTTGAAGTCGGTGTCTCGAGAGGCGATCGCCAGCCGATCGATCGCGCCCTCGCCGGCCAGCGCGGTGGCGTCGACGGCGAGTTTGACGTCGACGTCGCCGCTGGTGACGATCACCTCGAAGCCGCGGGCCTCCGCGGCCTGAATGAGGCCGGGCGTGGCGTGCTCGTCGAGGTACAGCCGGATAACCCCGACCCTGCCGAGGTCCGCGGCGGCGGTCCGGAGGTCGTCCAGGTCCACGTCGAACTCGTCGCGAAGGACGTTCGGCCCGTCGACGAAGAGGCCGACCGTCGGTCCGTCAGATCCGGCCGTAAACCGGGCTCGCAGGCGGTCGAACATACTCTCGATTCGCGTATCCGGGAAAAAGGTGTGACGAAACGGGTCGACGCGGAGCCGTCCGCCTCCGGCGGGGTCCTCGCGGCGGACGCGTCGGAACCCCGGAGCGGAGACGGTCGCCGCCGTTTCGCCCGGGACGATCGGCCGACGAAAAGACATTACTACCCCCGGAGTGTGGAGCCGACTATGCCGCTTCAGACGCCGCCGTTACGTGGGATCCACGCCGAGCGTGGTGCGAAGTTTACGGAGTTCGGTGGCTGGGACATGCCCGTGGAGTTCGACTCGATCCAGACGGAACACCGAGCCGTCCGCGAGGCGGCCGGCGTCTTCGACGTCTCCCACATGGGTCAGATCCACGTCACCGGTCCCGACGCCGCGACGCTGATGCAGTGGCTCACGACCAACGACGTGAGTCGCCTCGCGGTCGGCGACGCCCAGTACGCCGCGATCACCGACGAGGAGGGCGCGATCGTCGACGACACGGTCGTCTACCGCCTGCCCGACGAGGGGGGAGAGCCGACCTACCTCTTCATCCCAAACGCGGGCACCGACGAGGCGACCCACGAGCGCTGGATCGGCTACCGCAACGACCTCGACCTCGAGGCGACCGTCGACAACCGGACCGACGAGTACGCGATGTTCGCGCTGCAGGGGCCCGACGCCGCGGCCCTGCTCGCGGACGTCGCCGAGGGCTCGCCGACCGACCTCGGGCGGTTCGAGGCGACGTACGCCACGGTCGACGGCGTCGAGTGCTGGACCGCCCGCACCGGCTACACCGGCGAGGACGGGTTCGAACTCGTCGTCCCGTGGGCCGAGGCCGAGACGGTCTGGTCCCGACTCGAGTGTCAGCCCTGCGGCCTGGGCGCCCGCGACACGCTCCGGATCGAGGCCGGCCTCCTGCTCGCCGGCCAGGAGTTCGACCTCGAGTCGAACCCCCGGAACCCCTACGAGGCGGGCATCGGGTTCGCAGTCGCGCTCGACACCGAGTTCGTCGGCCGGGACGCCCTGGCCGCGGCGAACGAAGACGGAGTCGAGGAACGACTCGTCGGCTTCCGGCTGATCGACCGCGGCGTTCCGCGCCACGGCTACGACGTCACGAACACCGAGGATCGAGTGATCGGCACCGTCACGAGCGGGACGATGAGCCCGACCCTCGAGCAGCCGATCGGACTCGGCTACGTTCCGGTCGAGTACGCGGAGCCGGGAACGACGCTGCGGGTAGTCGTTCGCGGCCAGTCGAAGAAAGCAAGAGTCGAGACCACGCCGTTTATCGATACAGTATAACCATGAGCTTCAACGTTCCGGACGACCGACGGTATCGCGAATCGCACGAATGGGCGCTCCCGACCGACGACGGGATCCGCGTCGGCATCACCGACTTCGCGCAGGACGAACTCGGCGACGTTGTCTTCGTCGAACTCCCCGACGAGGGCGACTCCGTCGCTCAGGACGAGGAGTTCGGCGTCGTCGAGTCGATCAAGGCCGTCTCCGACCTGTACGCTCCCGTCGGCGGCGAGGTGCTGGCGGTCAACGAGGCGCTGTTCGACTCCCCCGAGCTGGTCAACGACGACCCGTTCGGCGAGGGCTGGATGCTCGAGATCGAGGGCGCCGACGAGACCGAACTCGAGGAGCTGCTGTCGGCCGACGAGTACGAGGACCAGATCGCCTAATCGGCGTTCTCGCGGTCCCGGTTGAAACGCACCATCGCCGCTCCCGAGGCGACGACGGTCAGTACCGCCCACGCCACCCACAGCGTCGGCGAACCGAGGAGAGAAACGACCGCGAGCGCCACGAGCGAGACGGCGATCAGCGCCGCCGTCAACCGATCCTTCCGACGAGTCCGCGCGTCCGCCATCCCTACTCGAGCGTGACGAGGTGCTCGAGCAGCTCCTCGAGCGGTTCGTTCGTCACAGCGAGCGAGTAGCCGTCGATGCGGGCGAGGTCGGCGGCGTGGTCCCAGAGCCCGTCCTCCTCGATCCCGTGGAGGACGACGGCGTTCGGCGTCGGATTGACGACGCGCAGGGCGACGAGCGGTGACTCGCCCCGCGTGACGCCCGTAAAGATCAGCGCCCGGTTGGTGCTCTGGCCGTACAGCCGGAAGAACTCCTCGCTCGAGAGGCTCGTGATCGCCCCGATGCTGTCGATGACGGTGTGGCCGCTGACCCGATCGGTGTCGCCGGCGGCGACCTGGGTCGCGCCGATCTCGTCGTACAGCTGTGCGAGCGGTTTCGAGGTCGCGTACTCCCGCAGGTCGTAGACGACGTCGCTCTCGAAGCCCGCCGAGAGGACGCGGCCGTACTGTCGGATCCGGTCGCCCCCGTGTCGCTCGTCGATCGCGAGCAGCCCCCCGACGAGGCGGCCGACGACGCCGATTCCGGGGCTCTCCCGGCGTCCGCTCTCGTAGTCCGAAATTACCGAGGAGGAGACCTCGAGCTCCTCGGCGAGGTCGGTCTGGGAGACGCCGAAGTCGGTCCGCCACTTGCGCAACGTCGCCCCCGGATCGTCGCTCAGCGTGATCTCTCCGGCGATCTTCTCGGCGAGTTCCTGCTTGGGTCCACGACCGCCCATACGCGAGGGTGGATCGGTCGACCCAAGTAGCTACCGGAGTCGACGTTCGAGCCCCGCGCCGTCTCAATCGGTCGACTCCGTCGAGGGCGCTTCGACCGTCTCGATGCGCTCGTCGATCCAGCTCGCGGCGGCCTCGAGCGCGTCGGGATCCCCGCCGGTGAGCCGGATTCGCCCGGGGCGGTCCTCTCCGCGGGGGTAGCTCCCGACGGCGACGTCGAACTCGTCGGTCGCGCCCTCGAGGACGGCCGTCAGCGACCCCTCGGGCGCGGGCGTATACAGCGTCCGGGAGTCGACCTCGCCGACGAACTCGTCGGCGACCTCGCGGAACATCGCCCGCATCTCCTCGGGGATCCCCGCGAAGACCGAGACGTTCCCGACGACACAGCCCGGCGCCCAGGCCTCCTCGACGACGATCGGTCGCGCCCCCGCCGGCAGCGAGGCCGCGGCCTCGAGGTCGAGCTCGAGGTCGTACTCCGCGACGAGGTCGGGGTTCTCCTCGCGGAACCGCCGGGCCTTCTCGGTCAGGCGCTCGCGGATCTCCTCGCGGACGACCAGCCCCCGGTCGAGTCCCTCGGCGACGGCCTCGAGGGTGACGTCGTCGGGGGTGCCGCCGAGCCCGCCGGTGACGAGGACGGCGTCGAAGCGATCGCTCCAGTCGGCGACGGTGTCGGCGATGAGCCCGCGGTCGTCGGGGATCGTCAGGATGCGCTCGACGGTCGCCCCCCGGTCGGTGAGCTGCTCGGCCAGCCACGCAGCGTTGGTGTTCGTCGTCTCGCCGGCGAGCAGCTCGTCTCCCACGGTGAGGATCGCGACGTTCATGGGTCGGGTTCGGGCTCGAGGCAGTTAGCGGCTCTGCCGGCCGGCTCCGCTTCGACGCTGCGCCGATTCCGGGCGTGCGGTTTTGGTACCGGAGCCGCTATCGATCACCGATGCTGATCGCGACGTTCCGACTGGAGCTCGACGCCCTCGCTCTCGCGGAGACGTTCGAACATCACCCCTCGCTCGAGATCGAAGCAGAACGCATCGCCGCTCACGACATCGAGTGGACGATGCCCTGTCTCTGGGCGGCCAACGCCGACTTCGAGGCACTCGACGGGACGCTCGCGAACGACTCCTCTGTCGACGCTATCGTCGAAACCGCGACGTTCGACGGCGAGAAGTACTACCAGATCGACTGGAGCGACGACGTCGAGAAGCGGATTAACGCGTACGTCGACCACGAGGGATCAATTCTGAGCGCGAAGGCGACGTCGGACGGTTGGCAGGTCCGGTTTCGGTTCGTGTCCCGCGACCAGTTCGACGCGTTCCGCGACGTGCTGGCCGAGGAGGGCCATTCGTTTCGTCTGCTAGAACTCGTCCAGCCGGACGAACCGCGCCACTCGGTCGGCAGTCTCACTCCGACCCAGCGGGAGGCCCTTTGTGCCGCCCGGGAGCGCGGCTACTACAGCGTCCCCCGCGATATTTCGACGCGCGAGCTGGCTGCGGAACTCGACATGTCCCACCAGAACCTGTCGGAAGTGCTCCGTCGAGCGACGGAGACTCTCATCGAGGCGACGTTACAGCCGACGACCGCCGACTGACGGCCGTCCGAGGGGTCTTAAAAAGGTTCCAGGGCAAGCCGGAGAGACTTCCTTTCCAAGTTGCTAGGTCCGCTAATGAGTACGACCCCTTGTGAGGTCCTCGTCGGGGAGGCACCCGACCTCGGCCACGTGATCGTGACCGAACTCGCCGAGCGAACCGACGCGGAGCCGACGACGCTGCCGCCGCTGTACGAAGCGATCGATCCACAGGCGCTGAACGAGCTATTCCGTGGAGATCGATCCGGCCGCGTCCGCTTCGAGTACGCCGGCTACGAGGTGACGGTCGACGGAACCGAACGCGTCCGGATCGACGACGGGGAGGGTCCTCGTGCGAGATCCGACTCGGCCGTCCCACAGGTCGAGACACAGGAACTGTCGGATTCCGGGTTCCGCCTGCACTGTGGGGCCTGTGGGTGGAACGCCGCCGCCGACGACTCCGAACCGGAGGATGCGAGTCGTCGGGCGATCGAGCACTTCGTCGAGACTGACCACTCGCCGATTCGGCGGATCGGGTCCGCCGACGGGTAGCTCGGTTCCCCTGGCTTGGGGGACCACGCGGGACTGAAGCGACGGTCCGGCCGAGGGACTGGCGGATCGGCCGCGCGTGCGAGGGTGGCACACATCGATCCGAAGCCGACGCGGAGTGACGCTCCGCATCCCTGAACGCGGCTCGCACCAACCACGCGTCGATGAGCGACTGGACCGAGAAGTCGGGAAAATGCGATGGAGATTCGATGTACTGAGAACGTCGAATATGCGTCGTTGGTCGCTCATGAACGCAGAAACACACTCCGACAAGTGAACACAGAATGGGTATCATCCATATATCGGGGAACGTTTTTGCTCTTGCCCACCGTACACCGAGGTATGTCAGACGTAGCGCTTGACGACCGCGGTCGTCTCACACTTCCGAAGGAAGTCCGAGAGCGATACGGGGACCGATATCACGTCGTTCAACTTCCCGACGGAGTCAAACTGGTTCCCGTCGCCGACGACCCGCTCGACGCACTCAGGGACGAGTTCGCGGACGTCGAGAAGTCGGCTGACGAACTTCGTGACGAAGCGCGTGAAGCAGCGCTCGACGAGGCCGGACGGTAGATGTACGCCGAAACGGACTTCCTCCTCGCGCTCATCAAGGATGAAGACTGGCTCGGCGAGGCCGCCGAGTCGGTGTACCGGGAGCACCGTGACGAGTTGTGGACGTCACAGTTCACGCTCATCGAACTGCTGATGGTCGCTTACCGGGAGGAGCGTGATACCGAACGCGTCGTTTCGAACGCCGCCAACCTCCTCGAGGTACGCGGTGATGTGGAGACGGTCGTTACGGCAGCGACGTACGTGGAAGACCACGATTTCACGCCGTTTGATGCACTTCACCTCGTCGAATCGAACGGCGATACTATCGTCTCGAGCGACGATACATATGCGGACGTTACGTCCCGTCTCGACCTGAAGACGGCCATCGAAGAGTAGCGTCCGCAACCACTAAACGCGGCTCACCCCAACCACGTCCCAATGAGCGACTGGACGGAGACGTACCGCCCGACGACGCTGTCGGAGGTACGCGGCAACAACAAGGCCCGGGACCAGCTGAAGGAGTGGGCCGAGAGCTGGGACGACCACCGGAAGGCGGTGATCGTCCACGGCAGCCCCGGCGTCGGGAAGACCTCGGCGGCACACGCGCTGGCCAGCGACATGGGCTGGCCCGTAATGGAGCTCAACGCCAGCGACAGCCGCGGCGCGGACGTGATCGAACGGATCGCGGGCGAGGCCGCAAAGAGCGGGACCCTCACCGCGGGCGGGTCGGGACGGCGGCTCGTAATCCTCGACGAAGCGGACAACTTCCACGGCAACGCCGACTACGGCGGCTCCCGGGAGGTGACCCGCGTCGTCAAGAGCGCGAACCAGCCGATCGTCCTCGTGGCAAACGAGTTCTACGACATGAGCCAGTCGCTGCGGGACGCCTGCGAGACGATCGAGTTCCGGGACGTCTCCAAGCGATCGATCGTCCCCGTCCTGCGAGACATCTGTCGGCGCGAAGGCGTCGAGTTCGAGGAGGAGGCCTTGGAGAAGATCGCCGAGGACACGAGCGGGGACCTCCGCTCGGCGGTCAACGATCTCCAGGCCGTCGCCGAGGAGGCCGAACGGCTGACCGTCGAGGATGTCGTCACGGGCGAACGCGACACCACCGAGGGGATCTTCGATTTCCTGGACGCGCTGATCAAGGAGGAGGACGCCCAGGGGGCGCTGTACGCCTCCTACGACGTCGACGAGACCCCCGACGACCTGCTGAACTGGATCGAGGACAACGTCCCGAAGGACTACCGCGGCGAGGAGCTGGCCGACGCCTACGGCTTCCTCGCGAACGCCGACCGCTGGCTCGGCCGGGTGCGGGCCACGCAGGACTACTCGTTCTGGCGGTACGCGACCGACAACATGACCGCGGGGGTCGCCGCCTCCCGCCGCGAACCGAAAGGCGGCTGGACCCGCTACGGACCGCCGAGCTACTGGTCGAAGCTCGGTCGCACCAAGGGAACCAGAAACACCCGCGACGCCATCGCCGAACGCATCGCCGAGCGCGAGGGGACGAGCGTCGCCACCGCGCGCCGGGAGATCCTGCCCTTCCTCTCGGCGATGACCCACCACTGCAAGAACCGCGAGCTGACGGTGCGGATGGCCGCCACGTACGAACTCGACGAGGGCGAGGTCTCGTTCGTTACCGGCAGCGGGAAGACCACCAACAAGGTCGAATCGATCGTCGCGGACGCCGCCGAACGGCGCGAGGAGCGGACGGTCGAACACTCCGGCTCCGCGTTCTTCGGGGGCGAGTCGACCGACGACGAGGACGGTGGGGACGGAGACGGCCAGCAGTCGCTCGAGGCCGTCGCCGCCGACTCGGAGTCGGCGGACGCCGACCCGGACGGGACCGACGACGAACCCGACGACGACCAGTCCGGACTCTCGGATTTCATGTAGCCGTGATCCGATCTCCTCGCAGACATGTCTAGTTATAGACTGATCGACACTATTACCACGGTCGGTGTGGACACTCACTCCCGGTGAGTGGAGACCGATGACCGAGTACGACTGCCCGCTTTGTTCGAACGACTACGAGCGGCGACGGGAGCTCCGGGTGCACCTCGAGGTCAAACATCGCAAGTCCGAGATCGTTTCCCACCTCGTCGAGTCGACGGGAAGCGACGAACCAGTACTCGAGGGCGAGCGGCGAGCTCCGCCGCTGTAACACCCTTTTATTCGCGGTCCGCGAGTCGAGCGTAGAACGCCGGCGAGAGCGCCTCGCGAACGCCGGTCGCGAGCGCCCCCGGATTCGAAGCCGAGAGCGAGGGCACCGTCTCGACGGGCCGTCCGGTCAGGCGCTCGAGTTCGGCGGGGTTCGTTCGCTCGGCGACGGACGCTCCCTCGTACTCGTTGCAGACGATTCCGAGGACGTCGACCCCGCGTTGCTCGAGGGCGGCGACGGTGAGAGCCGTGTGGTTCAGCGTGCCCAGGTCCGAGCGCGCGACGACGACCGCGACCGGGGCGAGGTCGGCGACCAGGTCGAGCACCTCGCGGTCGCCGGCCAGCGGCACGCGGACGCCGCCGATCCCCTCGAGAACCGAGACGGGCGCCCGCTCGCGCTCGCGTCGACAGTCCTCGAGCAAGGCCTCGTACTCGAGGGGCTCGTCGGCCCGTTCGCCTGCGACCCGGGGGGCCAGGGGCTCCTCGAGGTAACGCAGGCAGGTCGCCGCGTCGTCGGTCCCGCAGGTGTCGGCGACGAACGCGGCGTCGTCGTCCGGCGGGTGGCCCGTCTGTGCGGGCTTGATCGCGCGGGCGTCGGTCCCCCGCTCTCGAAACCAGTCCGTGATCGCGGCCGTGACGACGGTCTTGCCGACCCCGGTGTCGGTGCCGACGACGGCGATCGTCGTCACAGGAGTCCGACCTCCGTCCCGGCCGCCTGGAACGCCTCGAGGCAGGTGACGACGTCGTCCCGATCGTGGGCCGCGGTCGGCGCGACCCGGATTCGGCAGGTCCCCTCGGGAACCGTCGGCGGCCGGATCGCCGGCGCGATCACGTTCCGGTCACGGATCCCGGCCTCGAGCGCCAGCGCGTCATCGCGGTCGCCGACCACGATCGGCAGGATCTGGGACTCGCCGGGCACCTCGAACCCCATCGACTCGAACCCGTCCCGGAGGTGGGCGACGTTCTCCCAGAGCCGTTCGCGGGCGTCGCCGTGGCGGGCGAGGTGTAAGGCCTCGCTGGCGGCCGCGGCCGCCATCGGGGTAAGTCCCGTCGAGAAGACGAACGGCCGGGCCTCGTTGACCAGCAGTTCGACGAGCGCGTCGCTGCCCGCGACGTACCCGCCCTGGCTCGCCAGCGCCTTCGAGAGCGTGCCCAGCTGGACGTGGACCCGATCCTCGAGCCCCTCCGCCTGGACGATCCCGCCGCCGTCGGCGTACAGCCCCGTCGCGTGGGCCTCGTCGACCATCACCCAGGCCCCGAACTCCTCGGCGACCTCACAGATCGAGCCCAGCGGGGCGACGGTGCCGTCCATGCTGAAGACAGTATCGGTGACGATCAGCCACGATTCGGCCTCGGAACCCGCGCGTTCGGCTCGCTTCGCCAGCGCGGCCCGAAGGCTCGCAGCGTCACAGTGGTCGTAGACGACCGTCTCGGCGCCCGAGAGCCGACAGCCGTCGACGATGCTTGCGTGGTTGCGCTCGTCGGAGAAGATCACGTCCGGCTCGAGGGCCGTGATCGTCCCCACGTTGGCGGCGTAGCCCGAGGAAAAGGCGAGCGCGCGGTCGGTCCCCTTGGTCTCGGCGAGCAGGCGCTCGAGATCCCGGTGGACCAGCGTGTCGCCGGTGACCAGACGGCTCGCTCCGGCGCCTGTTCCGACGGTCGCGCCGGCCTGGCGGGCCGCGTCCTGCACCCGCTGGTCGGCGGTGAGCCCGAGATAGTTGTTCGACGCGAACACGAGCGCCTCCTCGGCGTCGAGCACCGGGAGCTCGCCCCCCGACGGCGCCGCGAAGTACCCCCGCTCCGCGACCCGATCGGCGGGCGCGAGCGATCGTTTCAGGTCGTTCTCGACGAGGGCGTCGAGCCGACCCTCGAGGTCGAACCCGCGGTCTTCCATTCGAGTAAAGGGAGTCATTCGGGTGGTTTGACTGTCACGGTTCGCGCCGAGGCGACCGAGACGCGATCGACGCTCGGGAGACGCCTCGAGGCGCCCTCAGAACCGCGGCATCAGCTCCGCCGGACCGACGACTCCGTACTCGCCGGCGCGGTTGCGGCGGACGCCGGCTCGCAGGTACCCGAGCGCGGGGCCGTTAACGTTCGCCGCCATGCTCGTCGCGTCGTCGAGCTGGAACGTATTCGTCCCCTGCTCGCCGTCGAAGGTCGTCCCCGTCACGGTGACGGTCGTCGTCGTCGGCTTCTCGTCGCTGCGGACGTCGAGGAGGCCGCCGACCGTGACGTCCTCGGCGTCACAGACGCCCGCGCGCTCGAGCAACACGTCGTCGGCGTGTTCCATGTCCTCGAACTCGATGACGCCGTCGTGGTCGTCGACGATCGCCTCGATCTCGTCCGCGGAGAGCTCGCGCGCGGTCTCGATGTCGTAGTCGGGCAGGTGGGCGATGTCCTCGCGGACGGTGCCGCGGTTGTCCTCGTACCCCGACTCGAGGCCGACGCCCCACCGGATCTCCACCGATTCGATCTCGACGAACGACTGGGCCGCGAGCGCGGCCGCGCCCGTCAGCAGCCCCGGCGTCGCGCCGGCGCCACAGACGAAGGTGATCCCCGCCTCCTCGAACGCCCCCTCGCGGTCGTCGAGCATGCCGATCACGCGCGAGCGCTTCAGGACGTCGACCATCACGCCGGCGTAGCCGCCCTCGAGGAACCGATCCGCGACGCGGGGGATGAAGTCGTGTTCGTAGTTCGGCAGCGCCAGCAGGACCGCGTCGATCCCCTCGCCGTGATCGATGACGTCCTGGATCGGGTCGTCGCTGGGGCGGGCCTGCTCGGAGGCGACGACTCCCCTGTCCTCGCCGTGCTGTTTGACGCCCTCGCCGTCGGCGGTCGCGGCGCCGCCGTCCGTCGCGACCTCACTGTCGATGTTTCCCTCCGTCGCCGCCAGCAGTTCGTCGACGTCGAGGCCGTCGAAATCGATCGTGGTGCCGTGGCGATCGCAGGCCGCGACGGGCGTGAGCCCCTCCTTGTGTCGGCTCACTTCGAGCATTCGTCGTCCGATACCGCCGGTTCCGAGTACCGCAAACGTCGTTTCCTCCATGAGTGTGTTCTCGTCGGTTCGCTGGTCGTCAGTCGTCGCTCGGTTCCGCGCCCGCGCTCGGGCTCGAGTCGCCCGCGCCCTCGCCTCTCGTCGAGTCCGTCGACCCCTCGTGACGGGCCTTGACCGCCTCGGGGTCGAACTCGTTGACCTCGCGGTTGGGCTCGAGACCCGCCCGTTCGACGATCTCGAGATCCTCGTCGGGGGACTGGCCCGCCGTGGTGAGGTAGTCGCCCGTCAGCAGGCCGTCGGCGCCCGCCTCGAGGGGCAGGTGCTGTTCCTCGGGTGCGAGGTTGACCTCGCGACCCCCGGTCAGGCGCACCCGCGCGTCGGGGTGGAGCAGCCTGTACACCGCCACGGTCTTGACGATCTCCGCGGTCGTGATCTCGACGTCCCGCTCGGCGAGGGGAGTTCCCTCGACCGGGTTGAGCACGTTGACGGGCAACGAGGAGATCCCGATCTCCTGCAGGGCGACGGCGGCCTCGACCCGGTCGGTCGGGCTCTCGCCCATCCCGAGGATGACGCCCGCACAGAGGTCCATCCCGGCCGCTTTGGCGATCTCGAGGGTCTCGACCCTGTCCTCGAAGCTGTGCGTGTCGACGATCTCGGGGAAGTACCGCGGCGAGGTCTCGATGTTGTGGTTGTAGTGGTTGATCCCCTCCTCGGCGAGGATCGCGGCCTCCCGTTCGGTGAGGATGCCGAGCGAGGCGTCGATCTCGAGGTCGCACTCGTCGCGGACGAGCCGGATCGACTCGAGGACCTCGGCCCACTCTTCGGGGCGGTGCTCTCTCGAGACGCCCTTCTCGGCGACGACGATTCCGAACCGCTGGGCGCCGTCGCGTTCGGCCCGCTTGGCGGCCTCGAGGATCTTCTCGGGACCGAGGAAATCGTAGGTGTCGATCCCGGTGTCGAAGTGAACCGACTGGGCGCAGAAGCCACAGTCCTCGGCGCAGTTGCCGGCCTTCGCGTTGACGATCGAACACGCGTCGACCGTACCGTCGCCGAATCGGTCGCGAACGGCCGCGCCGGCTTCGGCGAGCGGTTCGACCGGCTGGGCGAGCAACGCGAGGCCGTCGGTGCGATCGAGCCGTTCGCTGGCCCACACTCGTTCGAGGGCGTCGTCGACCGTCGGATTACCTGTCTCGTAAACCACATTCGTAGAGGTGGTTGACGAGTATATAACGGTTGGGGAGTACTTCACGAACCGTGATCCCCAAAACCGGTATCGGGTTCGTCGGTCTCGGACGCGAACGGGTGGTCAGTGTCTCCCCCGTTCGCCGTGCAGTGCGGCTAACGGGGGTCGGATCCGACCCGTTCGATGATCCACGTGCAACCGTTCAGGGGTCGGGATGCCAGCCGAGGTCGCCCCGTCGGACGACGAACGGCTTCGCGCCGCAGGCCGGACAGACCGTTCCGCCGCCGTCGGGATCGTCGGGTCGGTCCGGGATCGTGTGGCGGTGCCCGCAGTTCTCGCACTCGAGGTCGACCGACATACGCGAACGGACGGCCTCCGGCCGGATGAGCGTACGGCCGATTCGGCGGCGCTCGACGGACGGCCGACTCTCGGTCGTGCGGCCGTTCGAGAGAACTACGTGCGGCAAAAGGAACGTCGACTCGCGAGCGATGAAACCGCGGCTCGACGCAGTGTGAGTCTCAGGAACCCACTGTGAGGATATCGCTGTATTCAGTGCGCGTAGTTGTCGTGGTATTCGTTGTCATCACCACCGTAGTAGCGACGTGAATCCGTACTGTAATAAGCCTTGTTGCCATCCGGGCGTCCAACTTCGTGCAAACTCGGCGCTGATTCGACTGCTATCGTCGCGAGAAACGAAAGAAGGAACGCTCGCACCGACCCCGAACCCCTCGTCGTCCGTTCGTCGGGTGGCTCGTTGGGTCGCGGGTGCTCGGGACGACTCGAGGAGTTAGGAGAGGAACTCCTCGATGTGGTCGGCGACCTCCTCGGGGGTGTCGCCGACGGGGACGCCCGCGTCGTTCAGCGCCGAGATCTTGCTCTCGGCGGTGCCGGTACCGGAGCCGGAGACGATGGCGCCCGCGTGGCCCATGCGTTTGCCCGGCGGGGCCGTACGGCCGGCGATGAAGCCCGCAACCGGAGTATCGACGTAGTCGTCGATGAACGCCGCGGCCTCCTCCTCGTCCTCGCCGCCGATCTCGCCGCACATGACGATGGCGTCGGTTTCGGGGTCGTCCTCGAACAGCTCGAGGGCGTCGACGAAGTCGGTGCCGATGATCGGGTCGCCGCCGATGCCGATGGCGGTGCTCTGGCCGAGCCCGCGGTTCGTGAGGTTGTCGACGACCTGGTAGGTCAGCGTCCCGGAACGGGAGACCAGCCCGACGTTACCCTCCGAGAAGATGTTCCCCGGGAGGATGCCGAGTTTGGCCTCGCCGGGTGTGATGAGACCGGGACAGTTCGGACCGATGAGACGGGTGTCGGTCTCGGTCAGTCGCTTGTTGACCCGGGCCATGTCCTGGGTCGGGATGCCCTCGGTGATCGCGACCGCGAGGTCGAGGCCGCTGTCGAGGGACTCGAAGATCGCGTCGCCGGCAAAGGCCGGCGGGACGAAGATGACCGAGGTGTCGGCGTCTTCCTCCTCGACGGCCTCGTGGACCGTGTCGTACACCGGGACGCCGGCGGCCTCCTGGCCGCCCTTGCCGGGGACCGCGCCGGCGACGACGTTGGTGCCGTACTCCATCATCTGTTCGGCGTGGAACTTGCCCTCCCCGCCGGTGATGCCCTGTACCACGACGCGCGTGTCGTCGTCGACTAGTACACTCATGCTTGTCCCTCCTCAGCGTACTCGACGGCACGCTGGACCGCGTCCTCGAGGGTCTGTTCGACCGTCACGAGGTCCTCGTTGAGAATCTCCATGCCTTCCTCCCAGTTCGTCCCCGCGAGTCGAACGACCACGGGCTTGGGAATCTCGTCGAACTGCTCTAAGGCCTCGTTGATCCCCTTGGCGACCTCGTCGCCGCGGGTGATCCCGCCGAAGATGTTGAAGACGACCGAATCGACATTGTCGTCCGAGAACACCATGTCGAGGGCGTTCGCGATGCGGTCGGCCTTCGCGCCGCCGCCGACGTCCAGGAAGTTCGCGGGCTCGCCGCCGTAGTGGTCGACCAGGTCGAGCGTGGTCATCACGAGGCCGGCACCGTTGCCGATAATTCCCGTGTTGCCCTCTAGCCGGACGTAGTCGAAGTCGTACTCGTCGGCCTTCTGCTCGAGTTCGTCGCCGCCGCTCGCGGCCTCGGCTTCCATCTCGGCGAGTTCGGGCTGGCGGAACAGCGCGTCCTCGTCGATGTTCATCACCGCGTCGGCCGCGATGACCTCGTCGTCGCTCGTGACCATCAGCGGGTTGATCTCGGCGTCGGAGCCGTCCCGGTCGTCCCAGAGCTGATAGAGCGTCGTCAGCACGCTCGAGACGTCGCGGGCGACGGCCTTGTCGACGCCGGCGTCGTAGACGGCCTTGCGGGCCTGGTAGGGATGCATCCCGAAGGAGGGGTCGATGTGTTCGCGGGCGATCGCCTCGGGGTCCTCCTCGGCGACCTCCTCGATGTTGACCCCGCCTTTCGTCGAGACCATCGCGACGGGTTTGCCCTCGCCGCGGTCCATCGTGATCCCGACGTAGAGCTCGTCGGTGAAGTCGACCGCTTCCTCGACGAGGACCTGATCGACGTGGTACCCCTTGAGGTCCATCCCGATGATCGACTCGGCCGCCTCGCGGGCCTCCTCGTCGTTCTCGACGAGTTCGATCCCGCCGGCTTTCCCCCGGCCGCCGACCTGTACCTGCGCCTTGACCGCGACCGGATACCCGATCTCCTCGGCTGCGGTCAGTACGCCGTCGACGTCCGAAGCGAGCTGTGACTCCGGCGTCGGAATCCCGGCGTCGGCGAAGACCTGCTTCGCCTGGTACTCATGTAGTTTCATACCATTCGAACGGCCGTCCCGGCCTTGCTTAAATCCTGCCAGTTTCGGTCCGACTTGCGGCAGCGATTGCCGTCGCTCGGGCGTTTCCGGCCGCTCGAGGGAAATTAACTCAGTTCCGTATTAGGGTAGTTTTATTAGGCGGGCTACGGTATGCACAGGTGATGCCCGAAGTAAACGTCTCCGAGTCCCTGTACAAGAAGCTCGAGGAAGAGAACCCCGAGTCGATCGAGGACGCGGTGTGGGAGCTGATGTACCAGGCCCGTCGCGAGTCCCAGTACCAGTAGTCGCCGACGCCCTTCGTAGCCGCACGCCCGTACTTCTGTCGAGACGCTCACTGTCCGTCGAGTCGCGTCGCCACCTGACGCACCGAAGCGCTTGACTCCGTCGGGACCAAACCCCTGACAAGCGGTGTCCCCCGGTACTCCACGCGACGATCCACCGGACGCGCGCGAACAGTCCCCGACTCGCCTCGAGTACCGGTCCCGGTCGGAGGCGGTGTCGTAGTGTCGACGACGACCGGGACCCGGGATCGCCTCCCGGCGTGGCTGCTCGGCTGGCTCCGGTTTCTCGTCCACAGCAACCTCTTCATCTCGCTGTCGGCCGCGAGCGTGGTCGTCACCACGACCGTCCTCGCGGGGCTTTCGCTGGAGCCGCTGCCCTTCTTTATCGTCTTCGCCGCGGCGATGTTCGTCTACACGGTCAATCGCTTCACCGACCTCGAGGAGGACCGCGAGAACGTCCCTCGACGGGCGGCGTTCGTCGAGCGGTACGGCCTGTTCTGGTTGACCCTGGGGGTCGGCCTCTACCTCGGGGCCATCGCCGTCGCGGTCGTCCTCGAGCTGCCGGGCGCCGGCTACCTGCTGTTGCCCGCGGTCGTCACCGTGTCGTACACCCTGGGGATCAAGCGGGTCTTTCTCGTGAAGAACCTCTTCGTGGGCTTCGCCTGGGCGGTGATCCCCCTGGGCGTCGGCGTCTACTACGAACGGCTGTTCGCCCTCGAGGTACTCTTTCTGGCAGTCCACGTCGGGGCGATGATCACGGTCGCCGCGGCGGTCTTCGATATCAAGGACATCGAGGGCGACCGCGAGCAGGGGATCGACACGCTCCCGACGGCCGTCGGCCCCCGACGGACGCGCCTCGCTGCCCAGGCGGCCAACGCCCTCGTGGCCGCGCTCGTCGTCGCCGTCGTCGCGGTCGGCGTCCTCGACGCCCGATACCTCGTCTTGCTCGCCTTCCACGGCTACGTCGGCTGCTACATCCCGTTCGCGAGCCGCGATCGCGGCCCGCTGTTCTACGGCGGGATCGTCGACGGCGAGCACGTCTTCCTGGCCGCGCTCGTCGTCGTCCTCGAGTGGACCGTCTGGTAGTCCGCGAACGGGTTCGGGGTACGGCCGGACTACGGATCGCGGGCGGGGGCCTACGGGGCGCATAACAAACCGTCGATCCGGGGTGTCGTTTCGACGATCGATGGACCGACGAACCTATCTCGCGACGGGAGTGGCCGCGGCCCTGGCCGGCTGTTCCGAACTGGGCGGGCCGGGAGAACCGGAGACGAACGAGGAGCGAACCGACGGCGCCGACGGGCCGACCGAAAACGCCAGCGACGAGCCGTCCGACGGCGCCGACGACGAGGACTACCCCGACCTGGTCGGTACCTTCGACGACTTCGAAAACCTCGAGGAGTGGTGGGAGTGGCAGGACATCGGCACCCTCGAGGCGGACTCGACTCGCTCGTCGGGGGGATCGCAGTCGGCGCTGCTCACGTCCTCGCCCGAGGACCGGGGCCAGGTCCGAGTCCGCCGCGAACTCGAGGAGCCGATCGACGTCCGGGAGGTCGCGCCCGGGCTCGACCTGGCCACGGACACCGACGCCGGCGTGGTACGCATCCAGCTCCAGGACGAGAACGCTCACTACGTCGAGTACAGCCAGCGCTTCGAGGGAAACATGCCGCTGACCCGGCACAACTTCGGGATCACGCGGATCCGCGGCGAGCCCGACCTGAGCGAGGTGATCGTCCTGCAGGTCATCCGCTGGTTCGGCGACGACGCCGAGGGGCGCCAGTGGGTCGACGACTTCCACTTCGTCCCCCGACCGACCGGGGGGAAGGTGATGGTCCAGTTCCACGGCGGCTACGAGAGCCACTATCGGGAGGCCCTCGAGCTGGTCGAGGAGTACGACGTCCCCGCGACGGCGTTCGTCCCGACCGGACGGGTTCGCGAGGACGACGCCGTCGACGGCGATCGGCTCACCCGCGAGCAGGTCGACGAGCTTGCCGCCGCAGACTGGACGATCGGTGCCCAGCCCGCGAACGGGCAGCTCCTCGATCAGGTCGATTCGGACGCCCTCGAGGACGCGATCGTCGAGCCGATCGACTGGCTCGCCGAGGCGGGGTACGACGATGGCGCGCGCTTTTTCGCCTACCCCGGGTCGCGCTACACCGAGGAGAGCTACGAGCTCGTCCGGGACAACTACGAGCTCGGGTTCGCGGGTCGCTCCCGGTCGCAGGGGTACGCCGGCAACCCGCACCTCTGCTCGACGACCGAGACCCCCGGACCCGGCGAGGCGACGGACCTGCTCGACTGGACCGTCGAGTGGGGCGGGATTACGACGATCCCGTTCTACCGCCTCGACGACCCGGAGACCCTCGAGGCGCTCGAGGAGACGCTGTCGGGGATCGACGAGCGCCGTTCGGCGGACGAACTCGAGGTCATCACGCCTGCCGAGATGGCCGAAAACTACGTCTACGAGTAAGGGCTGACGGCTCCTCGAGGTGCATCGCTACCGGTTCGGCGTTCGAAAGGCGACGAACAGAGCGTCAAAACGTGCGTGCCGGGATGGCCGAATTCAGGCGTCCGGCCGCCACAGGAGTCGTACCAGAGGATCATGGCGTTCGATGCGAGGTGGGGCGTTCCGCGTCGTTGGTGTGGTATTCGTTGTCATCACCTCCACACCACCGGTGAAAGTATGCCAAGTAATAAGTTTTACCACTAGTCGTATCAGAAGTGTAGTGACGAATAAGTAGTCGTATGATATTCTTAATCGGTATATATATCCCGAAACTTTAGCCGTTCAGTCGGCGCCGTCGACGGCGAGTCGGAGTCAGGAGTCCTCGACGTCGACCCAGAGGTGGACGTGGTACTCGGTGTCGTCGGTCGTCGGCTCCTCGGGCACCTCCCCGCCGGGGAACAGCAGCCAGACGATCCGCACGTTCTCGCCGGTCATCGTCGGTTCGAACTCGTGGGTTCGGTGCCAGCTCTCGTTGTGGGCGAGCGTCGTCTCGAAGCGTTCGAGTTCCCGCTGTTCGGTGACGACCGTCTCGTTGACCGCGGTCCGGTTCTCCCCGTCGGATTCGGTGACGGCGCTTTCGTTGACGACGGTCTCCGTTTGCTGTTCGACGGCGACGAGGGTGTAGTCGGTCGTCTCGTGCTCGTGGTTGTCGACCCCGAGAACGACCTCGCCGCTCTCGCCCTGGGCGAGTTCGGTGGGGTAGTCGTCGGCGACGAGCTCGCCGTCGTCGTCCTCCGTGAGGAGATACACCGCCGAGAACTGCTCGCCGGCCGGCGGGGAGACGACCGCGAAGCCGACGACGCCGACCGCGAGTACGATCGAGAGGATCAGCATAACGTTCAACGCCCCGTCGAGGCGGGTGTCGGGCTCGAGCAGCTCGGAGCGTCCAGCCGCGTACCACTCGCCGTAGGGAACGGCGAATCGCTCCTCGGCGGGTAGCTCCCAGCGGCGGCGGGCCGCGACCGCGGTCGCGGCGACCGTAAAGCCCGAGAGGGCGACCATGATCGGCGCTAGCCGGATCCCCCAGGGCGTGAAGTTCAGGACGAGCCCGATCAGCGGGACGACGGCGATGCTCAGCCCGAACGCGAGCGCGACGCGCTCGATGCCGTCGATCCCGGCACGGATCGACTCGCCTGAGAACCGTCCGGCGTCGCCGTCCTCGGCGTCGCGGTCGGTCGGCGACTCCCCGGCCTCCGGAAACAGCGCGGCGACGAAGACGTAGCCGGGGACGAACAGCGCGAAGACCAGTCCGAGCGGCACTCGCAGCGGCGTATCGCGAACGAGCGGCGCGAAGACGGCGACGTTGACGAGGACGGTCACGACGAGCATCGCCGCGAGGTCGGCGGGCAGCCTGCGAACCGGGCGCGGGAGCAACAACCGGAGCGACCGTCGATCGTCCATTCGGTACGACGTTGACGGGACGACGATAAAAGTCGGTCGATTGGACCGTCACGCTCCGCCGACGGTTCACCCTACTCGAGGTCGGCCGCCTCGCACAGCCGCCGGGCGACGGCGAGAGCGCGCTCGGCCTGTTCCTCGGCGACCGGGTCCGCGGTGAACGCGGCCACCTCGTAGGTTTCGACGAGTGCGCGCAACGCCTCGGCGTCGGCCTCGCCGGCGTGCTCGCGGTAGAACTCCCAGTGGGTCGCCGCGCCGGGACGGCCCAGCGCGCTGCCGTAGGCGTGTCGAACCGCGGCGTAGGCCGTTCGGACGGCGGTGTCGTATCGCCCGGCCGCGCGTCGCTCGTCGGCCCGCTCGAGCAGGGCGTCGACGCGTTCTCGCGTGGGAATCGGCTCCGCGTCCGGCGCGGTCCCGGCGACCGCGACCGCCGGGGTCCGGTCGCGTCCGTCGCGTTCGGAGCGACGGCGCCACCAGCCCGCCAGTCCGAGCGCCCCGACCCCGAGCAGCGCGCCGACGCCGGCGATCGCGGACCGCGGAACCGACAGCGAGTCGCCGGCGCCGGACATCGCCACGGTTGACTCGGCGTCGGCTGCAGCCAGGTTCGACCCCGCGTCGTCGTAGGCGACGGCGACGGTCACCTCCTCGCCGTCGACCGAGCCCGTCTCGACGGTGCCCGCGATATCGCCGTTCGCGTCGGTTTCGACGGTGTCGGCGGTCACGCCGTCGATCCTGACCTCGAGCGTCTGGTTGGCGAGGGGCTCGCCGTCGGCGGTTCGGAAGCTGCCGTCGACGGCGATCTCCTCCTCGCCGACCGCCGTCGCCGACGCCGTCAACTCGGTGTCGGTCTCGGCGACGGTGACGGGGGCTTCCGCCGGCGACGCCGTAAGGGTGCGATCGTCGAACGGCAGCGAGGCGGTCACCGACCCCTCGCCGTCGGAGACGTTCGCCGGAACCGGGACCGATCCCGCGAACTCGCCGTCGGTCGTATTGACCGTCCCGAGGGTCTCGCCGTCGATGGAGATCGCGACCGGAACGTCGTCGACGGGGACGCCCGCGGCCGAGACCGTTCCGTCGACCGACAGCGACTCGTTGTAGGCGGCCTCGCCGGTCGCGGAGAAGTCGTCGATCGTCGCCGTCGTCTGCTCGGGCGTCACCTCGAGGTCGGCCTCGCTGCCGAGGTAGGTCGTGTCGCCGTTGGGGACGTACTCGACGGTAACGGTCTCGGCGTCGAGCTCGAGGTCGGTCGGGCGGTACTCGAACTCGAACCGGGAGTTCTCGGTCTCCCACCAGTCGCCGGCGGAGTCCTCGAGCTCGACTGGATCGCCCTCGACGCGGATCTGTAGGTCTTCCTCCTCGACCGGGGCGCCGTCCTCGGTTCGCACCTCGCCGCGGACGACCATCGGATCCTCGAACGACGCCGTCCCGTCGACGACCTCGAGGTCGAGTTCGGTCTCGACGAACTGCTCGTCGCGGACGGCCGTCTGCGTCTCGTCGATCTCGTTGCGGGTTTCCTCGACCGCCGCGGCCGCCTCCGAGAAGTCCTGATCGGTCTCGTTCGAGATCGTCTCGTAGCTGGTGGTGGCGTTCTCGCCGGCCTCGTCGATCTCGTCGTACTGACCCTCGAGCTCGCGGGCGAGGTCGTGGGCGCGCTCCTCGTCGCCGGCCTCGAGGGCGGCCTCGTACTCGGCCTGCGTTTGCTCGTACTCCTCGATCGTGTCGGCCATCCGCCGCTGTTCCGCGGAGGCGTTCCGGTAGGCCTCTACCAGCTCCTCGTCGTCGGCGACCTCGGCGTACTGCGCGAGGCGCTCGTCGTAATCGTCGCCGACGTACTCGCGGGCCTGGTCGTACTGGCCCTCGTTCAGGGCGACCGTCCCCTCCTGAAGCTGGCTGGCCAGCCGATCGGCGAGCCAGGACTCGAGCTCCCCGCCTTCGGACTCGTCGTACTCGTCGGGGTTCTGGTGGCGGGGCGTCTCGTTCGCCGCCGGCGCGTCGGTCTGGGCAAGTGCGCCACTCGCACTCGACTGGGCGGGCGCTTCGGCGGGGGCGCCCGCGGCGGTCGCCGCCATCGGCAGCGAACACGCTACCAGCACGAGCACGACCGCGCGGACGGCGACGTGGTTCACGATCGGTAATTCACGCCGCCGAACAAAAGCCTGTCTGCTCGCCATCGCGGGATAACCAGTAAGTTCAACAGGTCACCGAAAAACCACTGGTGTATGCGACCGACGCGTCAGGCCTGGGCGGTCGGAGCGATCGCGAGCGCCCTCGCCGTCCTCGCCGCCGTCTTCGCCCGTCCGCTGTTGCTCGGAGCGACGGTGTTACTCGGCGCGTGGCTCCTCGTCCGCCAGGTCCTGTTCGTGCGCGGCGTCGCCGACGCACTCGACTCGCTGACGGTTCGCCAGGTTCCCGCCGCGAACGCGGTTCGGGCCGACGCGGAGATCCCGGTCACCCTCGAGGCGACGCTGGACACGCCCGCCCGACTGCGGCTGTCGCTCGACGGCGGCGTCCCGCCGGGCGCCACCGCCGCGGGACCCCTGTCGGCGACCCTCGAGCCCGGAGCCGCGACGACCCGCGGGACGACGACTGTCACGTGGCCGGTGGCGGGTCGCCACCGGTTCGACCGACCGACGGTGACCGCGACCGACGGGCTGTTCGCGGCGACGATCCCGGTCGAGTCGCGGCCGACGGTGACGGTCGAACCCCGCGGTCCCCACTCCGCCCACGTCGGCCGCGGCGGCGACCGGGTCTCGATCGCCCAGGGCGAACACGACGCCGGACAGCGCGGCCCCGGGCTCGAGCCCGCGGAGCTGCGCGAGTACGTTCCGGGCGACTCGGCCGACGAGATCGACTGGAAGGCGACCGCGCGACTCGACACCCTCCACGTGCGCGAGTACGAAACCCAGACGCACCGACCGACGATGCTGCTGATCGACCACGGCGCCGCGCTCGCGGCGGGACCGCCCGGGGAGTCGAAACTCGACTACCTCCGCGAGACCGCGCTCGCGATCGCCGCGAACGCCCGCGAGCTCGACGATCCGCTCGGCCTGATCACCGTCGGCGACGAGGGGATCACCTCCCGGATCGACCCCACGACGGGGCCGGCGGCCTACCTGTCGATCCGGCGCCGACTGCTCGAGCTCGAGCCGACCGGGCTCGACGACGACGGCGCCGTCCCCGAGACGGTCGAGCGCGCGCATCCGATCCCGGGACCGGTGCCGTCGCCGACTCGTCCCCGAGCGGCGCTGTCGGCGCTCGACGGTGCCGACGACCCGTTCGCCCGCGCGCTCGAGCCGTTCTACGCGGCCCGCACCGAGTACGACATCCGCTTCGACGCCGAGCCGCTGCTGGGCGCGGTTCGAACCGCGCTCACCGGACAGGACAGCCGTCAGTGGACGGTCATCTGCACCGACGACTCCGACCGCGAGACGCTGTACGAGACGATCAGGTTCGCCCGCGCCAGGGGGAGCCGAGTGCTCGTGTTGCTGGCGCCGACCGTGCTGTTCGCGACCGACGAGCTGGGCGATCCCGACCGGGCGTCGGATCGCTACCTCGAGTTCGAGGAGCTCCGGCGCGATCTCGATCGGATGGACGCGGTGACGGCGTTCGAGGTCGCCCCGGAGGATCGGCTCTCGGCCGTCCTCGAGGCGACCCGTTCGCGATCGCGGGGTGAGCTCCGGTGAGCGACGCCGCGACGGGCGGTCGGATCGAGTCGACGCTCGTCGCCGAGCAGTCGTCGCCGTGGTCCACCGCCGTCGGAACGATCGCGCTCGTCGCCGCCTTCGGCGCGGCCGCGGGACCCTCCGGCGTCGGCGCCGGGGTCGCGACGGCTCTGCTGTGGTACGGGTTCGGGACGCCGTCCGCGATCGCGGTCGGTCACGTCCTGTTGCTCGTGCTGTTTTCCGGCGGGGTCGATCCGATCGCGTTCGCCACGGCCGAGGTCGGGCTGCTCGCGGTGCTCGCGGCTCCCCTCCTGGGGACGCGGGCGCCGCTTCGAGCCGTCGCGGGAACGCTGCTGGCCGTCGCCGTCCTCGGCGGAATCGGCTTGCTCGCGGCCGTCTCGCTGCCGCCGTGGCAGGCCGCCGCCGTCACCATCGGCGCGGTCGGACTGGCGAGCTACGGGCTCTACCGCTACGGGCTCGTCTCGCTCGGCCTCGTCGATGACGACACACCCCCTACTACCGACGAATGAGCACATACGACTTCGAATCCGGCGATCGAACCGAGACGGAGACAGCCACAGGGACGGCGTTCGACGGCGAGTCGACCGACCGCCTCGAGCGAGCCGAGGCGCGGGCGGAGCTGCTCGCCGAGGAGAACCGCCGACTGCGGGCTCGAAACGCGCGCGCACGGCGCTCGAAGTACCGACGGACGGCGCTCGGGCTCGTCGCGATCGGCGTCTGTGCGGTCGCCGGCGGGGCGCTCTTTCCCGACAGCCGCGAGATCCTCCTCGCGCTGGGCGCGACCGGGCTGTTCGGCGGGCTGCTCACCTACTACCTGACCCCGGGGCAGTTCGTCGCCGCCTCGGTCGGCGAACGGGTCTACGCCGCCTGGGCGGCCAACGGCGACTCGCTCGCGGCCGAGCTTGGACTGCGCGAGGACCGGGTGTACGTCCCCGACGAGCGGGCCGACACCGCCCGGCTGTACGTTCCCGCGCGGGCGGGGTTCGAACCGCCGACGGAGGCCGAGGGGCCGCTGGTGCTCGAGCGTGACGGGCGGGGCCTGCTCGTGGCGCCGACCGGGGCGACGCTGTTCGAGGAGTTCAGGCGCGCCCTCTCGGGCGAGCTCGCGAACCGGCCCGAGCCCCTCGCGGTGCAGCTCGCCGACGGGCTCGTCGAGCAGTTCGAGCTGGCCGACGGCGTCGACCCCGACGTCGACGCGGCGAACGGGCGGGTCACCGCGGCGATCTCCGGAAGCGCGTTCGGCGCCGTCGACCGGTTCGACCACCCGATCGCGTCCTTCCTCGCGGTCGGACTCGCCGCCGGCCTCGATCGCCCCGTAACCCTCGAGGTCGAAGCCGGCGGCGAGCGGGCCGACTGGCTGGTGACCTGCCGGTTCGAGCCCGACGAGACGAGCGACGAAAACGAGACGGAAGCGGCGGATGACTCCGAGAGCGACGGGCCCTCCGAGTCGGACGGCGGCGAATCGCGCTAGTTCGGCGTCGGCTTCCCGCCGAGGCCGTCGGTGTCGGGAACGGTGACGGTATCGACGATCTCTTCGACGACGTCGGCGGGACTCACGTCGCTCAGCTCGGCCTCGGTATCGAGTACCAGTCGGTGGGTCAGGATCGGCTCCGTGAGCGCCTTGACGTCCTCGGTCGTTGCGTACTCGCGTCCTCGGATCGCCGCTCGAGCCTTGATCCCCCTGAGGAACGCCAGCGACGCCCTCGGGGAGACCCCGTAGCTGACGTCGGGGTGCTCGCGGGTCGCGGCGACGAGGTCGAGGATGTACTCGGTGACCGGCTCGGCGACGTGGACGTCGGTGACGGCCTCGCGAGCCGCGCGGATGTCCTCGGTTCGGACCGCCTGCTCGATCGCGTCGGGGCTCAGATCGGGCTGCTCGTCGAAGCGCCGGAGCAGCTCGGTCTCCTCCTCGCGGTCGGGCAGGTCGACGGTGAGCTTGAACATGAAGCGGTCCCGCTGGGCCTCCGGCAGCTCGAAGACGCCCTCCATCTCGATGGGGTTCTGGGTCGCGACGACCATGAACGGCTCCGGCAGCGCCAGGGTCTGGCCCTCGATCGTGACGGTTCGTTCCTGCATCGCCTCGAGCAGGGCCGACTGAGTCTTCGGCGTCGCGCGGTTGATCTCGTCGGCGACGACCAGGTTCGAGAACACCGGTCCCCGCTGGAGCTCGAACTCGCCGGTCGGCTCGCGGTAGACCTGGGTGCCGGTGATGTCGGCCGGCATGATGTCGGGGGTCATCTGGACCCGCTGGTAGGCGAGCCCGGTCGATCGCGCCAGGAGGTTCGCGATCGTCGTCTTGGCGACACCCGGAACGCCCTCGAGCAGGAGGTGGCCCCGGGTCAGCAGGGCGATCGTCAGGTGTTCGATCGCCTCCTCGTTGCCGACCAGGACCCGTTCGGTTTCGGTCCGGATCGATTCGTACACCGTCTGGGGATCGTCCGCGAAGGGCCAGTTCCGGTCCGTCTCGCTCATCGCTCCTCGTGTTTCGAGCGGGAACGGTTAAGCGCTGTTATCGTTTCGCGGATCCGACTCTCCTCCCAGTCGGGGTGGCGCTCCCGGAGCAGCTCGGCCCGCTCGTCGTCGGTGAGGGTATCGGGATCGTCGCCCGACGCGAGGCGGGCACGGACGGCTCCGAACCCGTCCCGCAGCGTTCGGTTCGAGGCGCCGACGACGGCGACGACGACGCCCAGCCCCACCAGGGCCTGCAGCGCGGGCAGCTCCCGCAGCGTCAACATCGCGCTCGCAAGCGGCGGAAGCTCCTCGCCGTGGCTCAGGTCGAACAGGACGCGCTCGTCGTCGGCGTACTGGCGCTCGAGGAAGGCGGCGTTGTCGGGCTCGTCGTACATCGCGTTGATCGTGATGCTCGGGTCGCCCACGACGACGACCTCGCCCGCCCCGACGTCCTCGACGGTCGCGACGGGGCGGGAGTCGAGGTCAGTGTCGGCGTCGGGTTCGGCGTCGGCCGAGTCGGCCAGGTAGGCGTAGTCGCTGGTCTCGACCAGCACCGTCGCGCCGTTGGGGTCGACCGCCGTGGCGTAGTTCAGCGAGAGTTGCTCGACGCCGGCGGTTCGGGTGTGGTCCGTTACCCCGTCGGCGATTGGCATCGCCGGCCCCCGGTCGTAGTTTTGCTCGTCGAGTAGCACGCTCCCGTTCGCGCGGGCGTCGGCGCCGACGTCCTCGAGCAGCTCGTTCGATTCGGCGCCGAAGTTCTCGAGGACGACCAGCGTGCCGCCGTTCTCGACGAACCGACCGATGCGGGCGGCGTCGGCGGCGCCGTAAGAGTCCTCGGGGGCGACGACGAACGCCGTCGTCTCGTTGGCCGGCGCGGTCTCGTAGCGGTCGGTGTTCCGGACGAGTTCGCTCTCGACGTCGCCGTCGGTCTGGATTTCCCCGCGGAACTCGCCGCTCCCGTCCCAGGCGGGGTTGTACGGGCCGAACGCCGCGGAGGACGTGGACGCGGCGACGAACAGGCCGACGAGGACCGCGGCCGCGAGCGTGACCAGCAACGCGGCCGGCCAGTCGATCCCGTCGCCGTCGGTGACGTACCCGCGGAGGCTCAAAACGGCACCACCTCTGGCGGGAGGATCTCGAGGATCCGGCGAACGACGACGACCGCGAACCCGACCAGTCCGAGTCCGATCAGCCACAGCAGGCGCCGGCGCCAGGCGGGCGTGATGTTGACCGGGGCGGTGAGTTCGGTGACGATCAACAGCCCGATCAACGACAGCACGAAAAACAGCTCGTAGGAGAGGCTGCCCAGCAGCGTCAGCGCGAGAACCGTCGCGAGCATCCAGGCGAGCTGTCCGTGGACGAACCGCATCCGGCGCTGGGTCGGCATCTACTCGAGCCAGCGAGCCCGGAGACCGTAAATCTCCCGTTCGAGCGACCGGTCACCGGGGCGACCGCTTCGTCCCGGCGGTCCCGATGACGCCGGAGCCGCCCTCGAGCACCGCACCCGGATCGAGCCGTCCGGCTCGACGACCGTCGGTTCGACAGGTATTTACGCCGACTCTGCCCTTCCAACTCCAACTCTCAGGTCTCGATAACGTCCCTTCGCGCGCTCGTCGGTCGCTGGTCGCGCCGGGACCGACTCGCGGTCCCTCGTGATCGCGCTGGCGGTGGCGCTTCTGGTCGGCGCCGCGTTGCTGGTCGTCGCCGTGGGCGACCAGATCCGCGACCTCGCCGCCGAGTACGACGGCAACGCCTCGGTCGCGGGCTACGACTCCCTCGAGAACGCGCTGTTGCCCCAAAGTCACGGCGGCGACCGCGACGAGGCGTGGGTCGACGAGTTGCTCGAGACCCTCGCGGTCGCCGACCGCGCGGACCGGTACCCGGCGACGCTCAGCGGCGGCGAGAAACAGCGGGTCGCGATCGCCCGCGCGCTCGCCAACCGACCCGAGGTGGTGCTGGCCGACGAGCCGACTGGACAGCTCGATCCGGAGACGACCGACCGCGTCGCGGGGCTGTTGCTCGACGTGCAGGCGTCGGCCGACACCGCGCTCGTGGCGATCAGCCACGAGCCGTCGCTCGAGGGTCTGTTCGACCGAACCGCGAGGCTGCGCGACCGCCGACTGGTCGAGACCCCGACCGACGACGGCTGAACCGCCGGATGCGGCGATGCGGCGATGCGACGAGCGGATTCGACCGCCCTTCGTTCGAGTTCCAAACTATGTTGGAGTGGGTAATTTATCCCGTCGGCTCCTCGGGTAGGACGCGGACCTTCCAGAAGAACTCTGGAACCGCACGCGATTGGCCGTCTCACGGTCACTCGTGGACATCACCCTTTCCGTTCCTCCTTCCGTCGAACCCGGTATCGGGACCGTGGTTCTCGTGGACACAGGTCAGACAACGTTTATATCCAGCGCCGTTGCCGTCTCCGGTGATGTCCACGAGCGAACAGAAGTTAGCGGTTCCGGACGAACTCGGTTCGGCGCGAACCAAACTCGTTTACCTATCGCTGCTCGAACTGGGGGAGGCGACTGCGAGCGAACTCCAGCAGTTGCTGGGGCTGTCGAAGCTGACGCTGCTACCGATCCTCTCGGAACTGGTCGCCCACGGGCTCGCCGAGCGCGAGCAGGGGACGTATGTCAGCCGGTGACCTGACGGTTCCGACCGGGAACGGCGCGCTCGAGCACCCGCTCCGGGTCGACTGCTACGTTCGACCGACCGTCCCAACGGCGGTCGAGGACGTTCTCGAGGCCGTCGCCGACCGACTCGAGGAGTTGCGGGACGACGGCGTCGTCGACGAGTACCGAATCGTCCCGTGGCCGCCCGACGGTCCCGCGATCGACGGGAACGGATCGGCCCGGGACGGCCTGATGGACGCCTTCGAGGACTGGGCCGAGCGACGGGGGTACTCCCTCGAGCCGGGGTTCCGACGCCGAGAGGTCCCGCCGTCGCCGCTGCGTGCCGACGGCGACTCCCTCGAGCGGGTTCGCGTCCCGCTGGTCGCGCTGGCGCTGTACGAGGCGACCGACGGCGACGACCGCGCCGGGGCGACGCTTCGCGGGGTCGTCCCGCACGCGGAGCGAACCGACGCGGGCGCGACTCGGACGTACACCGTCGGGGAGTGGCTCTCGGCCGCCGAGCGCAACGGGACGGCGGTCGGCGAGTCGCCCGGGGCGGCCCGAGACGAGCAGGTACCGATCCCGGAGGGAGGACAGTGACGGCGTCTGACCGCGTCGCGATCGTCGGCGCCTCGATGACCCAGTTCGGCCAGCGCGAGGCGTGGATCCAGGAGCTCCTCGCCGAGGCCGGGCTCGAGTGCCTCGAGGACGCGGGCGTCGACGCGAGCGATGTCGAGCACCTGTACGTCTCGAACATGACCAGCGGCGAGTTCGAGGGGATGACGGGCGTGATGAACGCGCTGGCCCACGATATCGGCGCGATGCCGGCCTACACCCAGCGGGTCGACCAGACCAGCTCGAGCGGCGGAGCGGGGATCTACGCGGCCTGGCAGTCGATCGCCAGCGGCGCAAGCGAGATGACCCTGCTCGTTGGCGGCGAGAGGATGACCCACCGCACGACCCCCGAGGCGACCGATATCATCTCCTCGATCGCACACCCCGTCGAGTACAAGGCGGGCGTGACCCTGCCCTCCTTCGCGGGGATGACGGCACGTCACTACCTCGAGCGCTTCGACGCACCCCGAGAGAGCTTAGCGAAGGTGGCCTCGAAGAACCACGCCAACGGCGTGGATAACCCCCACGCCCAGTTCCAGAAGGAGGTCGACGTCGAGACGATTCTCGAGTCGCCGATCGTGGCCGACCCGCTGCGGCTGTACGACTTCTGTCCGATCACCGACGGCTCCGCGGCTCTACTGTTCTGCCCGGAGTCGGTCGCCGAGGAGTACGCCGACGAGTACGCGATCGTCGCGGGCGTCGACGGCGCAACCGATACGCACGTCGTCCACGAACGGGAGGATCCGACGGTGATGGGCGGGGTCGTCGAGAGCGGAAAGGGCGCCTACGAGATGAGCGGCTACGG
>NZ_JAAVUO010000032.1:0-37531 GCF_012163165.1 Natronococcus sp. JC468 | reverse complement strand
CACTATCGACGACGAAACAGCTATTAGACGATCCGTGGTTTGGTCAGTCGCAGGATTCTCATAGGTGTTGAAGACCTCAGTCAAATCTTGGCGGAGGTCGACGATGCCGACGCGACAAAGCGGCTCATGGCTGCGATCACCTGGAAGGAAATAGACGACCTTACGCAGACAGAAGTTGCCGAACTCTCTGGACTTTCTAACAGTTGGGCCTCGAAGTGGTTCACCTGACTCGAACGGCTCGCCGACGAGCCGTTCGAGGAGGTCGTCTACGACAAACCACGAGAGAGCAGGCCGTCCGAACTCTCTGATGAAGATGATCATGGTTATCGAGTCAAAAGCGAGGAAGAGGCGAGAAAGCTCATTCTTTTCTCACCCGCCGGATTTGAAAAGTATTTCCATGATGCAGGGAAACCGGCTGAACAGCGAATCATTCCTGAATCGCCCAAATCGGATATAGATAAACTCAAAGAACTTACTTCAGAATATGATATTGAAATTCTGGGTCAAGTTCCTTAAGTATTAATAATATAATATATTTGAATGCTTATCTTTGCTGGGATATTTGAAGTGGATATCGAGCAAAGCATTGGTATTGGTGGCATCTAGGTGAAATATGTTTCTTAGCAAGTCGAAGACATGAAGCGGATTTCAGCAGTTCATACACCCATCATATAAAATAGGGAATATATTTATAATGATGTCTTCGTAGGGTGTCGGCTTCAGTTAAAAGTTTTGTTCAGAATTGTGTTTTCTTTCCCTGTATCGTGATCGACCGTAATGACCATAGCGCCAGTCGAGTCTACATCTAGATACGCGTACGTCGTCACGCCTCCATCATAGACGTGGTGGTAGTGTTTCTTGTATAGGTACTCAACACCATCTACGTTCGAAGAACCCTCCGTTTGAGTCTGTGAGGTGTGGCCTTGCGGACAAACCACTTTATCGTATGACGAGAGAATCTCGTGTATCGCTCGGTGGTTCCGGCAGACCCAGTAGAGTTCAGATGCGCTCTGACTATCTGTCTCAGATGACGCGTTGGGATCTCCAGGAGTGAACCAAGCGTGATGATGGAAGTAGACGATCTTAGCATTGTCTCCCGCCCGTGAGAGCTCACGGTCAAGCCACTGTAAGTCCTTGTAAGGAACATAGCCGCTCGTCCATCCGTAACCCATCTCCGGAGATCCACTAACCCAGCCGTTTCCGGCAGTATTCACCATCAACACTGTAACGTCATCATATTCTTTTTTATATTTAAGATGAGCACGCTCGTCAGATTCTACGAAATACTGTAGCGGGACATCGTGATTACCGGGCGTACAGACGACGTTATCACCATATCCGCTATTATCGACTAGTTCCCAGAATCGATCATAAAAAGCCGGCCACGAATGTTCATATTCACTGTCCCAAAATGCATCGCTCTGAAAAACAGCGTCTCCGTTGAAGAATAGATCTTCTATTCCATACGTTTCAAAGAGTGAAACGATGTCTTCTGTAAGGCACTCTCCCGCACCTGGTAGGTCAGTCCGTCCCACGTCAGGTGAAGAAAAAGGATCAACATGACTATCGGATAGCCAGCCAATTCGAACCATTAGAGCGCCTCCAGTTCTAATGATACAGTAGTCGCACCTTTAATCGTTGATGCCGTCTTCGGATCGTCGGTTTTTGCCTCTATAATGAATGTATTTATTGGATATTCGGAGTCGTTGGCACCTTCTCCCGCCGGACTACCCGAAACAACATCTTCGAACTCCGTCAGATATACTTCGTCGTATATCTGTGTCGTCCCTTTTCCTGATAATTCGATAATCGTCTCTGTAGATGACTGATCTTTGTCAAGGGGAACGAATTCACCGGACTCAGCTACGTTACCCGGTTTATTCGCAATAGAAAGGCGAAGACTTGTAGTAGACGAGGACCCGGCCTCAAAGTGAACGACAGTGCGGAGGATAGGAACTTGACCGGGTGCAAACGGAATCGATCCATATCCGATGTTTGATCCGGTTTCCTTGTATGATGTAGTATCTACCGTTGTATCCTTATTGAATGGTTGGATCATCCACGCAGGTTGCCTCGTTCCACTCATCTGCAAAGAGTGAGAATACGGACCAATATCTATTTTACCGAATTTATCTCCAGGAAGAATCTCGTCAATCTGTATAGAGGATTTCATAGATCCATCTTGACTAGTGATAGTACTTGAAGTGTTTTCCTTCTCTAAACTACCAGATTTGCCCGAGACACTGGTAGCACCGAACAACGAGCTTAGACCGATCATGGTCGATCTTCTCGTAAATGAGGGGGTAACGTTGGTTTTCTTTCTATTGGTATCGTCTGGCATGGCACTAACTCTTCAATGACTAGTATTAAATAATTTTTGGTGGTTCAGGTATTGCTTCGTGAGTTGTACTGAACCGCGGATGTCTAAAGTTAGTTGCATATTTCTGGAATATGTCAGCTTCTCCGTTGATTTATCATGTCAATCTCAGTAAGAAGAGGCGTCATAGGAATGACCATCATCTGTGTTCGGTTAAGGCCAGACCTCCGTCTTGAAGGCTTGAGACACTCGTTTGTTCAAAGTGAGGCGTGATCTCTCTGGTTGGCGAGCCTCACGACGCACCAGTTCGGGAAGATTCGGTGGTGAATGGCCCAGAGCAAGTCCGAGATCTGCAAGCACTGGCTGGGCGACCGACTGAAAGGTCGTCGCCCAGCGCTCTTCTGGGTATTCAACGTCCGGTTCAATCTCCTGAAACACCGCTAACAAGGCTCTGCTGACGCTTCTGGTCAGCAGAGCCGCCGTCACGAGCAACTCTGCAATCGCTTCATCACCTGTCTCGAACTTGCCTTGTTGAACGCAAGACGGTATTGGGGTAGAGTCGATTGATCACAGTCTCACGGCGTCAAACACGGATTCTTATACTCAGAAGAGGCAGTCGCTGTCACCACCGGTGTTTGCTGAATCATCAGAATTATGTCATCTTGCTCCATTGTTCCGGTGACGACGGCGGTGCCTCTCCTGGATACGTCCGGAGAAAGGGAGCAGGCGGCGAGCCTTAACTCGCCGCCTGCGTGAGGTTATGGACGATGCACTTCCGTGTGAGATCCCGGAACTGGCCGTGCCAGCTCCGGGAGCGGAGCTTCTCTCCGTCGTCTTTCTTCAACTGCGAGAAACCTGTTTCACTCATCCAACGTTGGTTGTAGTCGGTAGCGTCCATCCGGGCGTTATGAGCCTTCTGCAACAGTGTTTGCTCCCTATGCCTGATCAACGGATGTGTCGACTCGGAGCGACACTCCTCACGGAGGTCGCTCCATGAATAATTCGCGTCAGCAGACAATACTCGCAGGTCTTCCGCGTTCCGGCGGAAGACCTGCATCCCGATGTGTCCATCCCACGCCTTTTGGGTCGTGTAGTGAACGTCCTTGATTGCGAGTGAATTCACATCGATCAAGATCGTCGTCTTCAGCGACTGTAACGAGTAGTTCGCGCGATCACGGTAGTGAAAGCTGGTTTGATTGCGTTGGAAGCCACTTGCGTCAATGGCTGCTTCGCCACTCCAGCCCGCCTGCTCCGCCGAAGTGCGGAGCAGGCGGCGAAGTTCACGCATCCGATACCGCTGTTCCCACCGGCAGAACGAACTATAGTGCGGTGCTTCGTCGAGATCGAACACGGCAAGAACACCGGGCATCTCGTTGAGGTAGTCTTCAGTCTCACGGTGGCTCTTTTCCAGTTCGACATGAAACAGAATCAACGCAATCTGTACCCAGTCGGCGTACCTGTCCGCGCCGGACGGCGCGGCGGGTACGCCCGGATCATCAACGTGCTGTTTGGCAAGATCTCGACACAACCGCGCCAGCCGTCTGAGTGATACCATATCGCCAGACGCGTTCATTTCCCGGTTAGTCTGGCGAAATATCCCCGAGAGAACAGCTAGTACTGTCGTCAACCGGTGGCAAAACAAGGCAACAATGCCTCGTATTTCACGGCGAACGCAGTACAGGAATTCGTCGAAGACACACCGATCGAACTCTGTTACCTCCCGCGGGGTTCACCGGAGCTGAACCCCGCAGAAGAGGCAGGAGATAACTTGATCAAGAACTTAGAACCGTCTATTCGATACACTTGATGATCTTCGTGATGCTGCTCTCTCTGCACTCAACCGCATCGAAGTTCCAGGTCTTTACGTATTTATGTCCGTAAGTACGAGCCGACAACGGCGATCGATACCGCTCTTGATCAACTCTCTATACCAATAGTGAACAACTTTCTAATGTCTACTGTATTTTCTCAGTGAATCGGGTAGTGAATTTTATCTAAACCACCACTCTCATGCTTCAAATCCTTTGATTTGCTGACTTATCCCGACACCATCTAGTGATTCAATGGAGCCCATCACCGGCACTAGTGTTACGTCCGATCCACAATTTACGATTTAATGCGGTTTCTCGGACCGCTGGGGCGGACGGGCTTGAGCCTTCCTTCGATCACAGGTGGGGTCAGTTCGTATCAGTAATCTCTCCAGAAGCGCGACCGAATTGGACCGACTAGAGATTGTCGAGAACCTGATTCGCCGCATTGCTCGCATCGGGTTCGCTATCGGTACTCTGCTGTCCGTCTTCTTGTTTCCACGCGGTTTCCGGCCGACTCTGTAAGATGAAGACCTGGGTGTCGTCGTCCTGCTCTTCAATCGCCCACTCGATGTCCTGTGGTTCGCCGTAGTATTTTTCGATTGACTTCGCCAGGTCGGTCAGGTCGATAATTTCGTTGGCTGTCAACGAGGGCACGTCCTGTTTGTCGTCTTCGACGGTTGCCTCCTCGATCCCGTTGTCAGTCGGCGTGATCATCATGCCTTTCTGCTGGATGTCGCGATCGACGATCTTGTAGACGGGTTTGTCGACGAGGAAACTGTCCGGCGTAACCCGACCGCTTACGACGGACTCGCCGAGCCCCCAGTTCGCCTCAATTCGGACTTTCGACATATCGCCATTCGCCGGATTGAGCGTGAACATCACTCCAGACGTCCGGGCGTCGACCATCTTCTGGATGCCAACGCTGATGAGGACTTCGTCGTGATCGAATCCGTTCTCCTCGCGGTAGACGATCGCTCGAGTGGTAAACAGGCTGGCCATGCACGCTTTTGTGCGTTGTAGAATCGATTCTACGTCCCGGACGTTGAGATAGGTGTCCTGCTGTCCGGCAAAACTGCTATCCGGAAGATCCTCTGCCGTCGCCGAGGAGCGAACTGCGACTCGCAGGTCGCTCGCACTCACATCCGATTGGAGCCGGTCCCACGACTCCTCGAGTTCTTCGACGAGAAAGTCCGGAAACGCAACGTCTTTGATGCGCTTACGAATATCCTCGCTCGCTTCGGCTGCGGTGCCTTCGTCGTCGACATCGATTTCGGACAGCCGGTCAGTAATGTATTCTCTGAGTCCCTGTTCGTCGAGGAACGCCTCGTAGAAGTCAGTCGTGACGGCGAACCCTGGCGGAACTTGCACGTCTTCGCCGATATCCATCAGTTCTCCCAGAGAAGCGTTTTTTCCTCCGACGAGGTCGATATTGTCTTTCGTGCACTCCTCGGCGTCAAAATGGAGCGTGTACGTTGGGTCAGTCATTGTTTGTTGGTAATAGCCGTTCGGTCGTCTCATACTATTCCGCTCGCTCGAGGATTTCGACCTCTCCCGTATTCCCGTCGACGCGGATTCGATCGCCCGTCTGAATATTCGACGTCGCCGCACCGGTTCCTGTAACAGCCGGGAGCCCGTATTCACGACAGACGATCGCTGTGTGACTGGTCGCGCCCCCGTTATCCGTAACGGCTCCGGCCACTTTGGAGAAAACCGGCGTCCAGTCCGGATTCGTAAGCGGAGAGACGAGTATCTCGTCGCGTTTCACCTCGCTCAGTTCGCTTCCGGACTTGACCACTCGCGCCTTCCCCTCGGCCGTACCCGACGAGGAGGCAAAGCCGTCTATCTCATTGCTGTCTTCCTCCTGCGTGGAACCGAGCCAGTTTTGAACGGTTTCGGTCGTAATCCCCCAGAGCATGACTACCATTGGATCCGTGACCTCTTCGGGCGGTTCACCGAGCGCCGGTGGCGGTGACCACTCCTTGGCAGCGTCGAGGATCCGCTTTCGTTTCTCGGCTTCCTCCGCCCAGTACTCTGGTATGTGTGCGCCTTTTCCCTGCGACCAGACGAGAGCGAGGTCCGCGAGGAGCTCCGGCACCTCGTTCCGACCGAACAGTGTGATATCCCGAGGCGTCTCAAGGAGGCCGTGGTTCACCAGGAGTTCACCAAACTCGTCGAGCTTCTCGAAGATGATCGTGTGAAGCCAGTTTTCGATCCAGAATTGGTGATCCTCGGCGTAATTGTAGACGTCGAGCACCAGTTGGTGTGCCTGGTCGAACTGCGCGCGTTCCTCCTCGTTGAGGTACCCCCGGTACTCGTCGACGACCCGCTGGCGGTCTTCTTGGAGAGCATCGAGATCGCGTCGGATTTCTTCGTTCTCTTGGAGCGCCTGTACCTTCTTATCTAGGTGTTCGAACGGTTGCTCGAGGGTATCAAGCCACGACCCCTCTTCGCTGTGATAGCCGCGGCTGACAGTGATATGGAACCAGGGGTCCTTCGCGTCCTCGAAGGCCTCGAGGAACTCGCGACCCGCGTCGGTCTCCTCGAGACGGTCGAGTTTTTCGTCAGGATCGGCCGCTGAAGTGAGAATCTCCGGGACCTCCTCACCCAGTTCCACCGCCTGATGGGCGAGATCGTTCAAAACCGTATCGGCGAGGAACAAGTCGGTCTCGAGACCGGTAACCATCTCTCCGATTGCGTTGTCACTAATATCGGGGAAGAGTTCGTCGCACGTCCGCTTGAAGGAGAGGTACGCCAGATACACGAGATTGAGGTACTCAAAGTGTCGCTGCCAGCCTCGCAGCGTCAACTCCTGTAATCGATTGTAATTACTCTGGACGTCGACAGTTTCCGAGTGGAGCCCCTTTGATTCGAAGACGACTTCCTCGGGGGCGTACTCGGGGAATCGATCGGGGACCTCGAGATCGCGGATCTCCTGTCCAATCTCTTTGACCGCGGGAAGCCACTCGTCCTCGTAGAGCGCTTCGAAGTTATTGTAGATGTACTCGCTTCTTTCACCGAACACTGACTCCCGTTCCTCGAGCAGGTCTGGATCCGTACACGGGACGGGCGTGGCGTATGAGTAGCCAGCGATGATTCGAAGGTCGATCCCCATCGCCGGCGGAACTGCGAATACCCGGCTCTGGGCCTGCGACAGTTGCATCGCAATCGATTCGACACAGAGCGTGATATCCCACGGACGCAGCGGCGTTGGACTATCCTTCTGGTCCCAAAACCAGAATCGATCTCGTTCCAGTTCCGATCGCTCCGGCGATTCCCCGAACCGGAAGTACCGGGGATACATTTCTTCCCAGCCCTCACACTCCTCGGGCACTTCAACGGCGTCCGGCCACGGGAATCGGTCCTCTAGTTCGTTGGTGCTGGCATTCGACATGATTGTCTATAACACCCTATATATGTACCGTACCCGTTCCCTATTATATTTTTGGGATGCTCTTACGTAGCACATTGCTGTCCCGTTTCGGCGTGACAAGGCTACCGAGCAAGTAAGACGCAGAAGGCACTGGTAAATAGAATTCTGAGCCAATGACTACAGCCTGCCACCGAGAAGATGATCTCAAACTCACCCTATCTCCATATTTCTCTGTTATTCGAAGCTGAGACGGTAGAGTGGAGAGAGCTGCCGCTTACAGCGGCGGCGATCCCACGGGCTTGAGGCGAACTCATCCGTACGAGCGCAATGATTGGTTCCACCGTGTTCGGATCATGCGGATCGCTTCCGGCACGCCACCCCGTAGTGGGTGGCAGTGCCAGAACTACTCGACCAGCACGTAGCCAATTAACGTACAGAGCAATTCGAATAAGACGCCGTTCACCGAGTCCGAAGCGTGTAGATGTTCATCACGTCCACAGGATCGTATTCCTTCGGAGATAGTGCCGTTAGATACGCTATCTCCTCTCCGTCCACGTCCTCAAACACGATCCGCCGAAACGTTTCGCCGGTCTCGACCAGTTCAATCTGCTCCGTAGGATCGCTAGCCAAGGCTTGATTTCGGTGTGGTCACTGATCCAGCCGCCGGTAAGAAACCGAGACACAGCGATTGATCCTACGGATATCTATCGTTCGGCGAAGATTATAGACGGCACATTTGAGCACTATCTCGCGGAACTCCAAACGGCTTTGTGAAGTACTGAGCCTATTTTTGCTTTGCTCGAGGCGATTCCCTGCCGTTAGCAGTAAGACTTAGTACATGAATTCGGTATTATTCGTATGCACACGCTGGTCGCTTCGGTCGTAATTCGGGCTGGTGACGACGTTCTCCTCGTAGAAGAAGGGAAAGAAGCGGTGCGAGGTACGTGGAATTTGCCCGGCGGACGGGTCGAAGCGGGCGAGGATCCGACAAGGACGGCAGTGAGAGAAGTTGGGGAGGAAGTGGGTGCTGATGTGGATTTGCTCGGATTCGTCGGCGCGTACATCGGCAGCGATGCGTTCGTCGACGGGCCGTTTATCGCGGTCACGTATCGAGGCGAGCTGTCGGAAGAGCCGCGGACGGTTCCCACGGATACCGTCGAAGCGGTCGAGTGGGTCAATCCGAAAGACTTCGCCGGGTTAGCGCTGCGATCTCCCTACGTGCGCCGTGCAGTGGCCGATGCCAGCGAACGGACACTCCCCCTCGATGTCGTTCGTTCGGTCGTAGAATAGCCCTTGTTTCGATCAGTGATCGTCGTTTCAGTCAGTGATCGTGCGGTCCGTGCGGGGTCTCCAGGAACTCCGAAACCAACTTGGTTTCGTGGAGAGAGAGCGCGCTGAGCATCTCAGGAGTCAATTGGAGCGTCGTTTTTTTGACGAGCGACCGCACGAGAAGTTGCTCACCCGCTGGGGTCCGTATTTTCGAAACCTCAACGTCAGCGTACTCGTTGCTGATCTCGAACGACTCACCGGAGTCCGACGCGATCTCCCCCTTGTCGCGGACGGAGGAATCACAATCGAGCCGATCGACGATGTTTGGCACCGTCTGCCAGGAGAGACTCTCGAGACCGAGCGCATCGATTCGAATCTGCGTCGCTGTTTCCCCCGTCTCACTGTCCGATTCTATCTCGACGAGTTGGCCTCGTGGCGTTAGCAGCTTCCGAACGGTGACCGCCTCGGGGCCGTCGCCTACGTCAAACTCCGACGCAATGGTGGTTCGTGCGTTCATAGGAACACGGAAATTTTGTCGATTTTCGGAACCGCGTGATCGAGGTACACGTCGCGCTTCGCGATAGTGAACGTCTCGCCGTCCGGACGGAGAACGTCCTCTCGCCGACCAGCGAGGAACGTATACGACTCCGAGTCGCCCTGCCCATAGTAGAGGAGCAGGTAACTCTTCGCTTCGACGGTACCGTCGTCTCTCTTACTGGCGCGAACGTTCGAGACGAACCGACGCGTTCGAGACGGCGGTCGCTCGGACCACGCATACTCCGACTCGAACCGCTGCACCCGTGCCTTCAGCGATCCATAGTCCTCATCAAAGTAATACGCTGATGAACTGAAGTTATCGTTTGTGTGCTCTCGAGTGATCCGAAGCGGCGCTTTGTACTCGATATCTTCGTCGAGCAGTGAGAGCCACGCCTTCTGCTCGCGTCGATCTAGTAGGGCCGCTTCCTCGTAGAGAAACCGTTCGACACGTTCCTTGCAGAGGAACTGCTCTATTTCCGCCGTTTGCTCTTCGTTCACAGCCATGCTATTCACCATCCTCGGGCAGTTCGCATTCACTGGATCCCGGACATTCACTTCTCTCTGGCCGCCCGCTCGTCTCGAGCGGCGTCGAAAGATGGTCGAACCACTGATCGTGGAACTTCTGCATGCCGACCTCTTCTAGGTTGATGGCGTAGACGGTACCCGGACCGGGCCACTGCTCGTCGTACGCCACCTCGCTCATCTGCTCCGTTCCCATCTGATAGTTCAGTTCCAGATTGTGCTGGCTCGCGAACGTCGAGTCGGCCACGTCGGTGATCCCGTTCCAGATCGAGACGTCGTCCTGTTCGAAGTTGCCAGTCGGACCGAAGTTAGACATATACACCTTGTAGATCCGCTCTTTGGTTTCCTCGGACGCTCGCTTCGGCGCGAGCGCCCAACTCCAGATCTCCGTCTTGTTCGGCCCCAGCGGTCGCCACTTCCGGAGGCCGAGGAAGCCGGTAACGTCCTTGTTCGGGTCGTCGGTGATATCGCCGAAGTTGAGAAACGCCAGATTCGGGAACACGCTCCCGGTGAACGAGAGCGCCTCCTTCGCAGCAGTGTACTGCTCCGACGTTACGTTATCCGGATTGAATAGATCCACGATTTCGTCGGGGTAGGTCATGAACACGTCTTCGCCCTCGACCATCCGAGTACTGGTTGTGTGACCGTTGCAGTGGATGTGTCGGTCTTTGGTCTCTCCCGCACCGGCAACACCGACGGTATCGTCTCCGCCAAGCCCGAGTTGTTTGATGGAGTGGTGTGCGAACCCGGTGTGATAGCTATCACCCGCGAAGTTGTCCGCGCCGGTTTTCCAGTTCGTTTCCGCGACCCAGCGGTGGGGTTCGCCGATCACCTCCATCCCGCCGTCGGGAAGTTTGAACTGGATGTCGAGGTACCACGTAAACTCTCCGAGATGCTCTTCGAGACTTTCCCCGGCGTCCGACAGGGACGCGAACACGAGCCCGGCATAGCTGTCCACTCGAGGGGCGCTGTGTAGCCCGTGTTCGGATTGATCGAGATTCTTGAACGCGACCTCTTTCTGCGGGACGCCGACGAGTTCACCGTCGTTCTTGTACGTCCACCCGTGGTATGGACATCGGAAGTGAGACGTATTCCCCTGTTCGGCGCGACACAGCTTCGTGCCGCGGTGGCGGCAGCTATCGAACAGCACCTGAATTTCGCCGTTCATGTCCCGAACGAAGATGAACGGATCGCCCGCGATGTAGCGCCGCGCATAGTCACCTTCCTCGGGAACTTCCGACTCGTGGCCGATGAAGATCCACTCTCGACCAAACAGCCGTTCCAACTCTAGCTCGTGGACCGTCTCGTCATTGAACGCCTTCAGCGGAAGTTTCCCGTCCTCGAGAGACGCCTCGATCTCCGAGAGGAGTGGGCTGTGCTCCGCGGAATTGTAATTCCCAGATGACACTTCCTCGGTTGGGGTTGACATGCATTCCAAGTTCAGCATAGGTCCATTTATTCGTTTCGGTCCTTTCGGTCTGCGGCTCAATCTCGGCTCCACTCCTCGCCCGTGGTCCCTCAGCGAAGCGTCTTGTCGACCGCCATTCGGACGTTCTTTACCTTCGTGTAATGGCGCAAGGCCGCGGTCGCGTACTCCGATCCGGCCCCGCTCTGTTTGTACGCGGGGAACGGCGCCTGAGGGATCGGCGAGGCGTAGTTGTTCACCGTGACGGTTCCGGCTTCGATATGCCCTGCGATTCGATTCGCTCTCTCGAGATCAGTCGTCCACACGCCCGCGTACAGCCCGTACTCCGTGTCGTTTGCCCGTTCGACGACCTCCCGTTCGGATTCGAAGCGGTACGCGGTCAGGACGGGACCGAATATCTCCTCGCACGAGACTGCCGCATCGTCTGGTGCGTCTTCGATCAGCGTCGGCTCGTAGAAATTCCCATCCTCGAAGGGGATACACCCGCCCGTCGTTACCGTCGCTCCAGCCTCGAGTGCCGACTCGACGTACGCGTCGACCTCGGACTGGGCCGAGGGCGAAATGAGCGCCGACACGTCCGTCTCGTTTGGATCTTTCGCAACCGTCATGCGCTCGATGCGATCGACCACGCGTTCGATAAACGCGTCGTAGATTTCGTCCGCGACGAACAGACGAGTCCCGGCGTAACAGCTCTGTCCGGCATTGTTGAAGAGTTTGACCGCGCCCTCGGCGGCAGCCTCTAGGTCGGCGTCGTCGAAGACGATGTTCGGACTCTTCCCCCCAAGTTCCAGATTGAGGGGGATCAACCGGTCGGATACCGTCTCTCGAATGTGAAAGCCGACTTCCTTCGATCCGGTGAAGGTGAGTTCGTTCACGCGCTTGTCCGTGACTAACGCTTCGCCCGCGATCGTCCCCTCCCCGGGGACCATATTGAGAACGCCGTCAGGAAGACCCGCATCGTGGGCAACCTTCCCGAGTTCCATAACCGCCATCGGAGCCAACTCCGCGGGCTTTGCGACGACTGTGTTTCCACACGCCAGCGCTGGAGCGATACTGCGAGATGCCAATAGGAGTGGTGAGTTCCACGGAATAATATGCCCAGTAACGCCGAGCGGTTCACACTTTGTGAAATCGAACTCGCCGGTCGACAGCGGGACGGTCTCCCCTTTGATCTGGTGAGTTAGTCCTGCGTAGTACTCGAAGTACTCCGCTGCGAACTCGACGCTTCGTTTGGAATCAGTCACTGACCGACCGGTCTCTTCGGTATGACGTTGCGCGATGTGGTCCTGTTTGTCTCGCAGCCCCTCGGCGATGTCCATAAGGTACTGACTCCGAGTGGTTGGATCCACTTCTCGCCACGTTTCGAAGGCTTCACTGGCGGATTCGACTGCGAAAGCGACATCGGTCTCGTCAGCACGCGTAACATGGGATACTGGCTGATTCGATGCGGGGTCTTTTACGGTGGTCTGTTCAGCGGCCGATGGCGACTCTCCACCGACTAGTAGATCGTATTCTCTCATCAGCGTGTGATGGTTTGCACTCCCACGTTATAATTGTTCAGTCGATTTCGGGCGGCGACCAGATACTGGTCGTCCCTCGGTAGCTAACTGATATCGACCGCACGACTTCAGGAACAGGCTTTAGAACTTCACAGACTCAGTGAGTCGTCGAAACGTTTATTCGTATGTTACGACCCCACGGATACCGTTCCCGTTCTCTATCGCTTCGAACGCTTCGTCAAGTTGATCTAGCGAGTACGTTTGGCTGACCAGCTTCTCTAATGGGAGCCGACCCGACTGCGCGAGCGTCGCGAACCGGGGAATGTCGATCGAGGGCTGGGCCGACCCACCGACGTTGCCGACGATCCGCTTTCCGTAGGTCAACTCCCCCGGGGCGATTTGCAGGGGATCGGCCGAACTCGTCGTCGTCGCGACGACCGTTCCGCCCGGTTGGACCGCTTCGACGGCCTGCTCGATTACGCCAGGGATACTCGTACACTCGAAAGCATATTTCACCCCCCCGTCCGTAAGGCGGCTGATCTCCCGAACGGGATCAGTCTCGCTCGAGTTGATAGTGTGGGTCGCTCCTAGATCCGCCACCGTTGCGAGCGTTTCGTCCTCGATATCGACCGCGATGATTGGATTCGCACCGGCCAGCGACGCACCGAGAATCGCGCTCGAACCGACGCCACCGCAGCCGAATACTGCGGCGGGTTCTCCTGTCGAAACGTCGGCTGTGTTCACCACCGCCCCGAGTCCGGTTATCGCGCCACACCCGAGTAGCGACGCCTCGGGGAACGGCAGCGACTCGGGTATTTTCACCGCCGTCTGCTCGGCGACGACACAGTGTGAAGCGAACGACGATTGCCCGTAGAAGTGGTTCACTTTCTCCTCGCTCCTCGAGAGTCGCCGTGTGCCGTCCAGAAGCGTCCCTCCTTTGACAGCCGACCGACGCGAACAGAGGTGGGGGTTGCCGCGCTCGCAGAACGCGCATTCCCGACAGAACGGGAGAACCCACAGGACAACGTGATCTCCCGGTTTGACCGACGTGACGTTTTCGCCGACCGCATCGACCACGCCAGCGCCTTCATGTCCCAGAACAATGGGATACGGTGCGTCCGACGTGCCGACGTACCGATGGTGATCTGTGTGACAAACGCCAGTTGCTTTGAGATCGACCCGGACTTCGTCGGCCTTCGGTTCGGCGAGTTCGATCGACTCGATCGACAGGTCTCGCGGCCCCTCGAGGACCGCTGCAGTTATTTCCGTCATGGGGTTTGTAACTACTCAGTCCGTCTTTTTCGCCTGTTGACTAAAATGGTTGGGTCCGTCCGGAAACACGCCCGACAGGCCGGTTCACACGTGAGGTGGTCGAAATACAGCACCCACCCGAGTTCTGGGCCCGAACTCGACTTCCGCGAACTACCCACCCTCACGGGATTCGACGCCCTGCCAGTCGAGACTGCTATTCCGTGACGATCTCACCCCGCTCCAGCCACGAACAGAGTTCGTCCGGGATCGACGTTTGGCGTATCGCGTCCGTGACCTCTTCGATGGGGTACGCGACGCGGTGAAGCTGAACCGAGTTCGAATCGAGATCAAGCACGGCGTACGCCGCTCGAGAGTCACCGTCTCGCGGTTGACCGACGCTTCCGGGGTTGACGAGTATCTTCTCATCGAATCGCTCGGCGTGTTGAACGTGCGTGTGTCCGTGGGCGAGTATTCGTTCGCCAGCGAACAGATGTGGACCGTATTCGTCCGGATACAGCCTCCCGTCCTGTTCACCCGGTTTCCCGTGGACCAATTTGACGATCCCTCCCCGGAGCGTGCGCTCTTCCGGTATCGTGCTAATGTATCTGCGTTGCTCGTCGGTAAGCCGCCGAAAGGTCCATTTACCGGCAGCACGAGCGATATCACTTGGTCGAACGGTCGTGTTAGAATCCTCGGTATCCGGTTCGGGTGCGGATCCGATTGCGTCGATGTCGCCGCCGATATTTCGATCGTGATTCCCCTGAATCGAACGGATACCGCGCTTTTCGAACGTCCGTAATACCTCCCCTGGGAAGGGGTTGTAACCGACGATATCGCCCAAGTGGTATATCTGATCGACAGCGGGCATGTCCGAAAGTACAGTCGTTAACGCGGGTTGGTTCCCGTGTACATCACTGATCAAACCGATCTTCATACGCAACCTTCTATTTCGAAGTATTTGGCTCTTGTGAGTGTTCTGAGAGCATATATCGACTCGAGTACCGTCCCGAAGTAGAGACAGGAAGCGAAGACGGATTCCGAGATTACCGGAACGATATCGTACGGGTGATTTAATACGCTCGCACCATAGAATTGGGTATGGAGGACACCAGAGGGGATTTAGGTCCGTTGAAGTCCGTTCGAAGACTTTTCGACGTAGTCGAAGCAATCGAAGCGTTGCAGGAAGCGACGCTCACCGAGATCGCAGACGAAACGGGGATCGCCACGAGTACGTTATACGAGTACCTCAAGACGTTAGAGGGAGTACAATATATAATAAAAGAGGATGGAGAATATCGTCTCGGGTCGAAATTCGTGCGGCTCGGAACGAGCTCGAAGCAGGTGGTTCCCCTCACTGGTGTCGTAACGCCCTATTTGGAGCGATTAGCTGAGGACACTGGCGAGACAGTGTGGTTTCTCATCGAGGAATACGGGCTGGGCGTCTATCTGGAGCACGCTGCGGGGGATCAATCCATCAAAACAGCGCACTCTATCGGCGGACGATCACACTTGCACTGTCACGCCGGCGGAAAAGCGATTCTCGCACATTTACCTGCAGACCGAGTAAATAAAATCATTAATACCCATGGACTTCCGGCGATGACGGAAAACACAATCACTTCCCGCTCGCGACTCCTCGAAGAACTCGAGCAGATTCGCGATCAGGGGTACGCACAAAACGATAGCGAGCAACTCGAGGGGACGAGAGCGGTGAGTTCACCCATCGTTATTGAAGGGGAGGTGTTCGGTGCGATCAGTATCGGCGGCCCGGAACACCGACTGCACGGAGAGTGGTTCGAGGAAGAACTGCCGAACCAGGTGCGAAGCGTTACGAACGAGATTAGACTCGACCGACTGTATTCGTGACGACGGTCTTATTCTATTGCTGATCTCGGCCATCTGTTACACAAGTACAGTTGTAAAAAGCGGAGCGAGTAACTGTGATCGAACCGGTGTCACTCGAGGGGTCGTATGATCTCGGACTACCGCTGTAGTATCTACCAACGCTCTTGCGTAGGACATTGTTGATTTCAGAGTGACGCTTGAACAGAGTGTTGAGGGTGTCTCGTCTCGGTTTTCGGTGTAGCTCTCGCCGGAGTTGGAATGCTCCGAGATACTGTGTGACCTTGCCCTTCGAGATGCCTCGGTGGAGCGAGAGCCACCGTCGCATGAGTGGTCTGCGAAAGCGTTGACCCCTTTGGAAGCGTATTGTTCTCGATAAACAACCGTCAGCGTGGTTTGTTGGTGCGGCATCTGTCTGAGGAAGAACTTGACCAAGCAATTGAATCTGCTCTGTAGGATCGCTAGACAGCGTCGCCTCAATCGCGTTATCTCCGTAGAAAGCGAAGAGGCAGAATATTGTGACTTCGGAATTCCGCCTCTTCACCCGAGAATCGGTTACGAAAGCTAAAAACGTTGTCGAGAACCCGGACGAACCCGCCGACCCCGAAGGGGGTGGCGGGTTCGCCGAGTGGGCGATGCTCACCCTGCAAGCACTCCGAATCGAGCTAGGGAAATCTTATCGCCAGACGATAGACCTGCTCAGTGAAATGCCCGGCATTCTCGAAGAAATCGGGCTCACACGCCTCCCTCACTTCACCGTTCTCCGTGGCTGGTTCGAACAGATCTCAATGAAGACATACCGTGCGTTTCTCGGCGAATCAGCCGAGAAACGCACTGGCCACGCTGCTATCGACTCAACAGGATTCGACCGTGACCAGCCCTCACGTCATTATGCTCAGCGGGCGCATTACCATGTTCGGACGCTGAAAGTCACCGCATTAGTTGATGTCGAAACGCTATACGTCACCGACGTCCACGTTTCAACGAAAACCCCATCCGATTTCAGAATTGGCCCGCAGGTCACCCGCCGAAATGCGGGTGACCTGCTCTCAGTGGCCGCAGACCGTGGTTACGACGATAAAGCGTTCCGAGACGAACTTCGTGCAAACGGGATCCGTCCACTGATTAAACATCGCATCTATTGGGCGCTCGATCACGCTCACAACGCCCGCATGGATCGTGATCGATATAACCGTCGCTGGATGGTAGAAACTGTCTTCTCAAGCCTCAAGCGCACGCTCGGCTCCGCCGTGCGTGCGCGAAGCTGGCATCTGGAGTTCCGCGAGATGGTGCTCAAGTGTGCCGTCTATAATCTTCGTCGAACGGTTAGATATCCGTAGGATCAACCGCTGTATCTCGGTTTCTAACTTGCGGCTGGATCAGTGACGACACCGAAATCAAGCCTTGGCTAGCGATCCTACAAAGCAATTGAATCGGCTTAGGAGGCGGACGAGACTCGTCTTATCCGGCGACTGTGTTTCATCAAGAACCTCTATCAGGGAGACACGCGTGAGCAAGCAGGTCGACGCGTCGGGATCTCTCGATCCACGACGCATCGATGGGCACTGGCGTGGAATAATGGTGGCGTAAAGGGGCTCCGCCCACGCTTCGGCAGCGGCCGGCCGCCGAAGCTCACTCCCCCAACAGTGGAACGAACTCTGTGATGTTCTCAAAGAGGAGCAACCATGGACTCCCGAGGAGATTCATGCGCTTATCGAAGATCGTTACAACGTCACGTACCATCCGGCCCACCTCAGCCGAAAACTTCGAGAAGCAGGCATGAACTATGCCAAACCGCGACCGATGGATCCGTGACGACCCGAGATGCTGAAGAGATTCTCGCCGAGCGCCTTGATCAGGCGCTCGGCGAGGACCCCGAGGAGCGGGAAGAAGAAGAACCGGTCGTGTTCGGATTCTTTCGATGAAGCGTGACCCCAGCCGTTCGACAATTCTCAGCGAATGTGGTCGTTTGATCGGACAGTGACGATCGAGAAGCCGCTGGTAACGTTTCCTCGGCGGTCGATCGGGTTCTACGCGTTCACTGGCCAAAGCGTGATCACGTTCAAAGAACGGTTGGTCAAAGAGACGATCGTTGAGGCACTCGAAGAGATCCGCGAGCAGAATCCGTCCGACCGGATTCTGCTCGTGGCCGACAACTACGGCTCTCATCACGCAAACCTCATCCAACAACGGGCCGACGAACTCGACATCGAGTTCGTCTTCATCCCGCCGTATTCACCAACGTTGAACGCCATCGAACCGCTGTGGAAAGACCTGAAACGCGAGATCTCACCAGAGATCTTCGCGGACCGAAACCATTTCAGCGCGTTCCTCACCGAAACATTTCTCCGCTTGAGTCATCGGCTGAGTTTCGCTAGTGATTGGATCAAGACGTTCCTTCCAGATGTTCAAAGGTTACGCTGATCACTCCACCCGGGAGCGGTCGCACGGACCGATTACACGTATCGTCGCGCTGGAACGCGTAACCTCTTCCTGGTTAGCGAACCGCTCAGCGGCTGGCGCCATGTCGATGTGACGAAAAAGCGTATGAAGAAAGAGTTTGTCGAGCAAATGCGCCAACTCGTCGGTAACCACTACCCGGATGCAAACCGCATCCGGGTAGTTCTCGATGACTTCAGTACTCATACAGAGTACGCCTTCTACGAGTTTCTTCCACCAGTAAAAGCCCGACGATCACTTGAAAAACTGGAGTTTCACTTCACTCCACTGCACGGAAGCTGGCTAAATATGGCCGAGATTGAGTTGAAAGCACTCAGTGTCTCAATCGACGTATTCCAGACGCAGCGACTCTCCATTCGGAGGTCGCTGCGTGGGAACAGCACCGAAATGAGGTCCATCCGTTATCAAGTGGTAGTTCTCAACAACCGACGCCCGAACCAAACTCCGAACGCTCTATCCTGTCTCGAATGACGCTTGAAGCAACACTATAGTAGACATTAGAAATAGTTGCTCACTTTTGGGATTGAGAGTTGATCAAAAGCGGTATCGATCGCTGCTGTCAGATCAGCAAGTGAGTCGAAGAATCGGTTGCTCAGCGCTGATTGCAGCTGTCTCCAGCACTCCTCGACAGGATTTAGCTCCGGCGAGTATGCCGGTAACGTGACGAAGGCGAGGTCGTCGCGGGCCGCTAGGTCCGTGACGGCCGACGCCTGGAAATACGGCGCTCCATCCAGCACGATGGTCAAATCATCTTCGAACTCTTTCCATAATTCGAGAATTACATGTTTTATATGTTCGGCGGTCACGTACTCTTTGAATCGGGAGAAAAATCGATCACCGTCCTCGGTGATCGCGCCCAAGAGACACGTCCAGTCGCGTTGGCCGGATAATTCGACAGACGGCCGCGTGCCGCGGGGAAACCACGCGGCACGCGGCTCGACCTGCACAGATTTTTTGGTTTGGTCGATGCAGACTATTTTGGCGTCCATCTCCGCTCGCTTTTTTTTTGGATCTCGTCGTGGAACGCTTCTTGGTCGGATTCCTCGGCTTCGGCGGCTGTGCGGCGGGGTTTTTGATAGCTTAGCCCAGCTTCTTTCAACAACCACCGGCAGCTCGGATAAGAATATTCGACGCCGTAGGTATCTTCGAGAAACTCCTGGACGAGCGCCGGCGTCCACGCCGGCGCGTCGATCCCGATTTCCTCGGGCGGTTCGTGGACAGTTTGTTTGAGCTCTTCTTGCTGCGATTCTGAGAGCTTTCGTTTTCTCCCGGATCGATGGGCATCAGACACGGCTTGATTAAGTGGTTCGTCCGTATCGAGTCGCATCAGCCAGCTGTAGATCGCTCTTCGACCGGTGTCGTGCCACTCGGCAAGTTCGGTTTGCGTCACGCCGTTTTTGTACGCGATCGCCGCTAACAACCGCTGTGTCGGCTTGTTTCCCTCGACATCGTCGAGGGCGTCTTGGAGTTCTTCGACGGAAATCTCGTCGAGATGGTCCATTGATTACAGCAATAATCTCTGAGCGGAAAGTTCTAACGGTTACTATAGCTACTCAGCGGGTACCAAAGCACAATTCGGAAATCGGTCGTTGAAGCGGGCGGGCTGAGACGGCATACTCGCCGCTTCCTCGCTCACACCCCAATCCCGAGTAAGGCGTCAACTGAGCAGCGTCCAAACATACAACACGAGACCAGCTAAAGACACGAAATCGTCCGACAAGACAACGCCAGTGAGGACGCGGACACATCGGTAGGCAGTACCGAGATGTTCAGGAGGATGATGACGAAGAATCGATGTGAAAGAGCGGCATGTCCACCGCCTCGAAACCGAGCTGGGGTCCGGCGACCGACACACGCTGGCGGAGTCAGTGGCTATGTCGACAACTCGAGGACGATGCGACAGCCGTCGATCGTGCAAGCTTCCCCACACTCTGTGTTGAAGACGTCTCTACTGACAGTTGCTTGTAGGTGTTACTCCCCATAACTTACCTGCGTAGCGTCCTGCGGATACACGATGGCATCACCAGACGACCAGCAATCGTTATCGGCGATCGGATGTGACGCGTGCCAGTCTGCCGTCCAGTCTGGTGGACGGCAAGAGGTGTCGTTTCTCCTCTTGGATCAGCTTACGATCCCTGTCCTCAGCTGTGACGAGCATCTCGAGGAATTTTCTTCGGTCTGTGGATTGACGTCCACGGACACGGCTGATCTCCTGCATCATCGACCGGCTGGTGGAGTGTCGTGCCCCAGTTGCCGTCTCGCCCCATACAATTCATCGCACCCATTGGTCCAAGTCCAGGATGGGGTCATCCTCCCGATGGCGTGTCCGAAGCACCAATCCGAGATCCTCCAGCGGTTCCGTACAGGGATCCAGACACAGCACCAACTAACTGCCAGCCTTGATACCACCACCTCCATGTGACGCCCGAGATCTCGTTGGATCTAACGACACCGGGGAGTTATCGAGTTCGTCGTACAGTTCGCGATTGTTCACGACTCGAGAGGCGGTTGACTGGCTTGAATTGACGCGAGCAGTGATCCCCGATAAGAGTGGCTGGCGTTTCAGAGTTCAAGGATCCAAATGGCGACGTCAAATTGCTCTTCCAAGAATTTCTCGCCATCTCCCGTCGAAGGGTAGACCGAACGGTGGTCAGCCGTGGTGAACCCCGTCCTCGAGCAACTCGGAAAACAACTCACGGTCGTTACTTGAGGATCGAGGCCGGCATATCGACCGAGGGCTGTGAGACGGACGTCGTTTGCTACTGGCTCGAAGTTAGACCGGATCGCTTTGCGACGATTTCTGTCCGTGTCTGGAAGCTGCTCCTCGAACCAATTGACATACTCGAACTGAGGAGCTTTTGGGCCCAGTCCGGGGGTGTGTTCCGCGAAGGCCGGACACTAATGTGCGATCTGAAGGTGACGACCTTCTAAATCAATCATGCTATGTATTGCGTTCCGGCTGGCTAGACTCCTCAATTCTTTGTTTCAGTCGCTCGTTCGGAATGAGAGATCAAGCGATGGTGCCGAGTGCGTAAGTGATCCCATCGAAATGACATCGACACCTGTTGTGGCGTACTCAGTGACGTTCTCGAGTGTGATTCCGCCGCTCGCTTCCGCCAGCACGTCTTTGTAGGGGCGGAGTTCCTCAACAGCCGTTTGCGTCTCTGCAGGAGTCATATTGTCGAGTAGAACGATATCCGCACCCGCCTCGGCAGCTCGTGAAGCAGCTGTAACGGTTTCTACTTCTACCTCAAGTTTCGTCGCGAAGGAGATCTGGTCGCGGACGTGAGCAATCGCCCTCTCGAGTCCGAGTTCGGTGACGTGGTTGTCCTTGACCATCACCATGTGAGAAAGATCAAGCCGATGGGTATCACCGCCGCCCGCGACAACAGCGCGTTTCTCGAGGGCGCGCAGCCCAGGTGTAGTTTTCCTGGTCGCAGCAATCTCAACATCGTTGGAGGCAGTTTGCGCTCTGTCAACGGCATTCTGAGTCCGTGTTGCAATTCCGGACGCGTGGCCCACGAGGTTGACCGCGACACGTTCACCTCGAAGAACCTCACGTGCTGGCCCCTTGACGCGAAGAATTTCGTCACCGACCTCGAGGCTGCTTCCTGCTTCGATTGACTCGAGCACCTCGACACCGAGATACTCGAAAACAGCGCTTGCGGCTTCGAGACCTGCTGCAACACCGTCCTCTTTTGCGACAAGGCGGCCGGTTGTTTCGCCGGGAACCTGGTTCGTCACGTCGTGGTGGCCAATATCTTCGCGAAGCCAGTGTTCAATCTGTGTGTCGGTAATCATATTGATCTCAATCATCTGCCAGCTGCTCAGCTGGCGAATCATCCGCGTCCACGATGTAATGACAGCCTCTCGATTCAGTGTTCTCACTCGCGGCCCGTGCAATCAACAAGGCGGTGACGCTTGCATTCCGGAGTTCGTACAGATCACGGGCAGTTCGTGTGCGAATGTAGGCGTCCACTTCTCCCTTGAGTCGTCGGAGTACCGCACTTGCACGGGCAATTTCGGCCGGCTTGCGCTCAAGACTGAGGTGTTCGTCCATCGTCTGCTGTAGCCGAGTAAACTTCTCAGCGGCGAAGCGCTCAGGCAACTCGGGATCACTATCGCGGAGGATAGGTGTGTCGACAGGCTGTGGTTCAAATCCACCTGCATCTTTCCCAGCCCGCAGCCCCCAGACAAGCCCTTCAAGCAGACTCGTGCTCGCAAGTCGATTCGCGCCGTGGACGCCGGTGCCAGCACACTCGCCGACAGCATAGAGGTGGTCAAGGGAGGTGCGGCCATATTCATCGACGTCGATCCCGCCACAGAGGAAGTGCTCACATGCGGCGACGGGAATCTCATCGCCCTCGATACCACGCTTATGACACTTCGCGGCGATACTGGGATATTCAGTCTCAAAGTCGAGTGGGCTCACATCGAGGACGACCTCACCAGTCGCCTGACGTTCGGTTTCGACCGCGCGGGCGACGACATCGCGTGGAGCGAGATCTCCCTGCGGGTGGTAGTCGGTCATAAATCGCTCACCCGTGCCGTTGCGCAGAATCGCGCCTTCGCCCCGCAGCGCTTCCGAGAGCAGGAAGGGGTCATCGCCGTCGTATACGGTCGGATGGAACTGAATGTATTCGATATCGGCGACATCCGCGCCAGCGAGTGCTGCCATAGCAATGCCGTCACCAGTTGCATCGTCGGGATTGGTCGAGCGCGTGTAGAGGGCACCGATTCCACCGGTCGCGAGGATCGTTGCGCCGGCAAAAATCGGATGACCGGTAGGTTGATCGTCACTTACTACACCATGAACACGTCCTTCGTGAGTGATTAACTCGAGTGCAGCAGTATCCTGGCGTACTTCGATTCGCTCGTGCTCGTCAACATGGTTCAGAAACGGCCGCAAAATATGAGTCCCTGTTGCGGCGTCAACGTGAAGGATGCGATCGGCCGAGTGAGCAGCTTCACGTGTGTAGTCGAATTCGCCATCGTCAGTCTCGTCGAACTCGATCCCGAGCGTCTCAAAGAGGACATCTTCAACTGCACTGTCGGCATTCTCGACAAGCACGTCGACAGCGTCGGGATCAGCAGTCCCGTCACTGGCCGCAAGAATATCGCTCTTGAGCGCTTCGGGACTATCACACGTAGTTGAGATACCACCCTGAGCCCAGTCGGTGCTTGCATCGTCAGGTCGTTCGGCCTTGGTGAGCAAGAGGACCGTGGCACCGTCCCGCGCCGCCGCAAGTGCAGCTGCACAGCCCGCGATACCGCTGCCAACGACGAGTACGTCCGCGGTTTCCGTGGTGATGGAGTCAGTCATAATTGGGAGTTAGATTTCGAGCATGCGGTCAAGGGCGACACCCGCGAGTTCCTTCTCTTCAGGAGCAACCTCAATCACATTGCGTTCACGACCCGCGACGAGTTCCTCAAGTATCCAGGTAAGGTAGTTGGGGTCGATCTGGCGCATCGCGTTGCAATCCATGCAGGCGTCGCCACACAGTGGCAGGACATTCACATCAGGATGCCAGCACTGGAGGTGATTCGTCAGGTGGATCTCTGTCCCGATGGCCCACGTGTCACCCGGATCGGCTGTTTCGATCGTCTCACAAATCGTTGCTGTCGAACCCGCCTTGTCAGCAGCTTCGACGACTTCGCGACGGCACTCAGGGTGAACGATGACCTTCGCATCGTCGTATTCAGTCCGAATTTGCTCAATGTGATCTACACCGAATCGCTCGTGAACCTGACAGTAGCCGTCCCAGAGGATGATGTCACTCTCGGTGACCTCGTCGGCGTCCTTCCCCTCTGGATCCCACGGGTCCCACTCGGCAATTCGGTCTTCCATACCCATCCGGTGGGCGGTGTTCTCCCCGAGGTGCTTATCCGGTAAGAAGAGGACCTTGTCGCCTCGCTCGAAGGCATACTCGAAAGCCTTGTGAGCGTTCGAAGAGGTACAGACGAGTCCTCCCTGGCTTGCACAGAAGGCCTTCAGGTCCGCGTAGGAGTTCATGTACGTGATTGGCACAATATCAGCATCGGGCGCGGCAGTAGTGATTTCAGCCCACGCGCTGTCGACCTGCAGCGCTTCGGCCATTCCGGCCATCGGACACGACGCCTCCATACTCGGCAGGATAACGGTCTGATCGTCGTTGGTAATGATGTCCGCGCTCTCGGCCATGAACGTAACGCCGCCGAAGATCACATACTCGGCGTCGGCCTCGGCGGCCTGTCGTGAGAGCTGGTAGGAGTCACCAATGAAGTCGGCGTGCTCAACGATTTCACGGCGCTGGTAGTTATGACCGAGAATTACAACGCTGTCGCCGAGTTCCTCAAGTGCCGCTTCGATACGGTAGGTCCGTTCTTTCTCCTCGAGGGTCCGGTACTGAGGTGGTAGCTGCTCGAGATTGTCGTATTTGAAAAGACTCAGATCAGTTTCCAGTTCTGTAGTTTCCATTTTTGCCATTCAGATCACTGATGGTTGGGTATACATCTGTAGGGGGTATCGAATAACTTTTTCCTTCGGTACCCATATTTGGATGGGGATTGCTTACGAAATGGGTTGGACCGAATTATCGGCTGGACTATATCACTAGATGATCGGTGCTCGTGCGGGTTTCACCGCGTCATATTAACCAACACTGACTCGGTAGAGATCCTTTTTGTTGGTTAAGGCGGTGGTGTTGCGTATTTTAGGTATGCGAGAGCAGACAACCACGATATACAGTCTGATAACAGGAAGTTGTTCTCTTGTGTGTTATGGGGTGCGGCTGGCACCATGTACCGACTGTCGTAAGGTGAGGTATTTAATACCGTGCCAAATGATGTCGTAGGTACTATGGTTGACGATCCTGAGTAGGACGACGAGGTTGAAAACGAGGAGCTGATCGCGACTCTTGACGAACTCTACAGCGAATCAATAGACCAGGTGTACGGCGCGTCGACCGATTCTGGGTGAGATGTGACTCGAGAAGTGTTGAGAATCGACTCGACAGTTAGTTGTGCTTGGTTTATGGAATACTATATTTAATATAGTGCTCAATCCAGAGGGTTGATTTCACACAGAGTGCATAACATCCCTTCGCTCGGAGCAACTATCCACTCACAATTTTCGCTCGAGGACCTGTGCTGATTGGTTCTCGAGTTCAGCGGCTTGGAGGATCTTGATCTTACTCTCGGCTTGTTCCTCGAGTAACGCTGTCTCACGTTTCTGGTCGTAGACGACGAGCAGCCAGAAGATCAGAAAAGTTCGTCAAGAGGCCGGTCTGCACCGGCTTCGGTCTCAACGTCCTCACCCGACTCAATAGGGGGAGCATCGAAGAGCCGGTCGGCACCACGTTCTCGGGCAGCGAGCGCGTCATCGATAATGGCCTCTGTTTCGTCGTCTATTTCTGGGATTTTGAGGGCCTCACTAACGTCTTCTGGCAGTTCTGGTCGCGGCGCATCCTGATGCCGTTCAATTTTCTCGGTCAGATAGAGATTTTCCTGTAGGGCACGCAGAACCGGGACATACCGGAGGTAGCTGTACTCATCTAAGAGGTTGATCCCGTAACTGGTGAACCCCCAGAACTCCCGTGGCTCGTTACGCTTGGTCTCATCTCCACGGTATTTGTACTTCGCCATCACCTGCTTCTCTGCAAGCCGGTCAAGGTGCTCCCTGATAGTGGAGCGATTCTTGGGCACGAGGTATTCGAGCTCGTCGAGTGTCGCCAAGTGCGTTGGATGCCCAAGCACGGCTTGGATGATGTGGTAGCGGGTTTCCTGCGTGAGGAATTGGTGTGCCCGTCGCTGTTTCTCGATCGGCATGACATCGTCACCGCCAAATGGGTCTGTCTCGCCGCCGACCAGGTTTCCTGGACCCGCCGCACTATTACTCATATGTGTTTATTCCGTCTCCATTCACGTAACTGTTCGGGACGAGCAAGTTGGGAAAGAGGTGTCTTTCCCAACTCGGAAATGAACGCTTAAGACGAACACTTCTGTAGACAGTAATATGAATGGTCCACGGGTTCCAGGCAATTCGTACGCCATCTACCGGGCTGTCAACCGTATTTTCGAAGGAATTAGCTCACCACCACAGGGAGACTACCACGAAGTCGTCCGCTATATGAACGAAGAACTCCCCCGGTTCGAGCAAGCAAATAGTAGCTATCTAGTTCTTGGAAGCTACCGTGGCGCGTACGGACGACGCCTTCGAGAGTTCGCTAACTGCCTCAACATGCCAATGAACGCCGAATCGATCGTTCTCGGAGATACGATCAACTTAGATGCCGCGGTTGTCCCCGAATTCGACATCAAGATCAACCTCCTTGGTGAGGCAGCAGATTACATCGCTGGTGTCTACGAGAAGGAAAGCGGTGGTGAGAGCCCGGAACTCGGGGTTGTCAGAGCACTTTTCGTGAATAAGACATTCGTGTTCCCCCGCGATTATACTGGCCTCACCCGCGATAGTCTGGAGACACGAGAAGACGTCATTCAGGCTGCTCTGGCGGTGTACTACGCTGACTTCGATCATCTTGATAGTGAGCAGAGCGTTGCCGAGAAGAAGAAAGAGGAAATCGCAGCACTACTGACAGTCGCGCAAGAGGAAGGTATCGACATCAGCGAGCGAGAGCTCACCGATCTCATTAAAGAGCGTCAAAACGACATTGATGAGCCGCCCGCCGAATATAGCTGGGTCCATTTGAGCTTCTTCAAACGGTTTGAGGCAATGACCCAGTGCTACCCCTGGACGACGATGCCCGAACTGCGAGATCATGCTGATGAGATGCCGGGGCCAGAACGCCCGCGATGGGAAACTGAATTTGACGTAGGGATGTTCTGCGACGAGTAGCCGCATCCACGGACTACGTACCTTTCTGATCGTGGGAGCGAATGATCGGGCGTTTATCGATATGTTCGGGGATTCGTTCTACAGGCGGAGTAGACCGAGTGCCTCGGGGCTTGACCCCGAGGCGGTTCACGAGAATGAATCTGTGATTGCTGCCGGCCAAGGGGGTCGAGACCATCCTGACACGTGAGTTCTATCCGATGTTAGAAATACTGGATGTAGTCGAAATTGAGATTACTCGTCTTCGAGAGCCGCATAAATATCGGCATGACGGCGTCCGTCAAGCTTCCCCATTTCAAGAGCTATTTCGTGGCGTTCTTCGTCGCTTTCCGCCGACTGATATCGCTCGTACAGCCGGCGAACTTCTTCGTCGACTGCTGTCGAGGAATCAGTACTGGACGCCATTTCTATTCTAGATATACTCATCGTATCCGTTTATCAGTTACGGCGAGCGCACGCTCGGAAGTAGATAACCGCTGTTTCAATATCGACTCGAGCTTCATCGCTCGCAAACCGGTGTAGCAATGCACGTACTTCGTCGCCGTATTCGAACGCGTATCCATTGATTAGGTAGAAGACGACTACAGTTCGAAGCGCAGTACGCTTGTTCCCGTCGACGAATGGATGATCTGCAACGAGCAACCTCATGAGATGAACCGCTTTTTTGTGAAGCGTTTGCGGTACCTCGACAAAGAACTCCTCTGAAACGTATTGCAATGCAGACTGGATCGCGCCTTCTGATCGAATTCCCGGCACAGTGTGGTCCCCTTCCTCAACGATCTGTGCATGCAGATCAAGAATTAGTTCGACGGACGGATACGCGACGTCGTCTCTTGTTTGAGATCCTGAACCACGAGCAGTCCGTTCCAGCCGGACCCGAAGTGCTCCTCAGTATCGCGTCTAATCTGGCACAATGCTACAAGCTAAAGACGACCAAGAAAGCCGGAAAGAGTCTTTTCTTCGCTAGGCCATCGAGTTAGTCATCATCGTCAGCAGCGCCCGCTTCATCCATTTCGCAAGCTGTTGGTTCTGGAGGGACATCGATCGCAGGGTTCTCATCGAAGAATCCCTCTGGCTCGAGCTCGAAGCTGGCAATCTCGACGGGAAGCACGGGCCAATCTTCCGGCCGCGTTCTGTGGTTCACACCGAGCGTGTACCAGACTACCAGATCCTCCTCGACGAAATTTCGATCGGCTGCCGTCCACTCGCGCAAACCATGGGGATTGTCGTTCTGATTCGGGTAGTCCCCATCGGCATACAGTTCATCGTCTTCGTACGGTGTCACCCAGAAGTTGTTCTCGATGAATCCAGCACGCCGCTGGGTATCCATACGAGTTGGTCTCGTTTGGATTGGCGATCTTCCAGTAACGAGCCTTTAGAGGATCGATATCCATTCGAGCGTCTTGCTCCGTTTCGAGCAGTGTCTCATCGGCAAACCAGCCTTGTCCAGCTGGGTTATCGGAGTCCTCGTGGTTCCACGCAACCTCGTCGGCTGGCTGATTGTGAACCTCGTAGGCGCAGTTCTCTCCTCCATCAATCTCGAAGTCAAGTCGGAAATTGAAATGGTGCTGGTGGATCGAGGTCTTCACCTGCGGTGCAACGATCTCGTAGAACCCGTCAGTATCCTCAGCCGTTGTTCCCTCCGGCACAACACCGTTCGAGTCAATTCCCGTGAGCCGTACTTCGGCTTCGATACGCTCGTCCTGATAGAAGTACCAGTAGAAAGCGTAATCGTAGTTGTAGACGGTTGCAATCTGGGAGACAACTAATCGTCGGCGGCGACGAACCTCGGTTTCGTCCTCTTTGCGCCACTCTGTGTGTTTCCACATCAGCCCGTCATCTTCTTCGTGCATGCAGATCGCGTTCGGAACGTGGAGCGTGCCGCCGTCGCGATCGTTAGTGACAGCATCGAAATAGTGCATCACCCCGAGGCAGTCACAGCCCCCGGTCAGCGAGTTGACCATCCGACCGACATTGAACTCGCTGATGTCGAAGGCGTTCTTCCAGTTGTGGTTCGGGTCGGTGTCCCCATATGGGACCGCCATTGCTGAAACCGACGCACGGTGAAGCACCTTTCGCCGGTCACCGTCGTCATTATAATTGATATCGTGGAAAACCAGTCCCTCACGGTCCGTCCATCCAACTCGGAACTCCCACCCTTGCCCGGATCGACGGTCTGTAGCTCAGTCGGCAGTCCGTCTTCGGTTACTCTATCAGGAGCCGGAGCGGCTGGTAGTCCGATTAATCCGACAACTGAATATGATTTATTTATATTTGTTATATAATATTCCTTCCTCATGTATAGCTGATCTAGAAAATATTTATTACACGCCGAGTTAATATTCCAACCGCAATGGGAGATCAGGATCAGAGAGAACTAGGCAGACGTACCGTCCTTAGAACGACCGGCGCGATCGGCGCAGCCAGTCTTGGACTATCGATCGGGACCAGCACCGGGGCTGCCGTTGAGACGGGCGAGGCGAGCGCGTGGACGCGCGAGCACGCGAACAGTATTGAACTTACCGACGGTCTGACGGCGCCAGTGATCGACGAAAATTCCGACGGGATCTCAGACGACTACTGGATCTGGGACACGTGGCCGCTTCGATACCGTGACGGCTCAATCGCGAAGATCAACGGCTGGCAGGTCGTCTTTTCGCTTACGGCGTCGAAAGAGCTCGTTCCGGGCGCCCGCCACAACGAGGCGACGATCCGGTACTTCTACTCCCGAAACGGCCACGACTGGACCGAGGGCGGAACGGCCTTCGAGAATCCGCTCGGCCACCACCAGTGGGCCGGCTCCGCGATGTACGACCAAGAGGAGGACCAGATCTACCACTTCTATACGGCGACCAGTCCGGAGCCGGAGTTCCGCCAGCGACTCGCGCTCGGCAAGGGCGCGTCGCTCGAGACCGGGCCCCGCAGCGTCAATCTGGTCGGCGATCAAGAGCACGTCATCATGGCCGAGGCCGACGGTGAGCTCTACCAGACCTTAGAGCAGTCCAGAGACGAGGGTATCGTCTACGCATTCCGCGACCCGTGGTACTTCGAGCACCCCGAGACGGGTGAGGATCTGGTCGTCTTCGAGGGCAACACGCCCACGGGCGGCGAGAACCCGGATGACCCACAGAGTTACAATGGAAACGTCGGCGTGGCACAGGCGACGAACGACGAGCTCACCGAGTGGGAGCTGCTCCCTCCGAATCTGGAGGCGATCGAGGTCAACCAGCAACTCGAGCGTCCTCACTACGTCTTCCAAGACGGGAAGTGGTATTTGTTCGTGCTGAGCCACGAGTTTACGTTCGCACCCGGTCTCTGGGGACCCGACGCACTGTACGGGTTCGTCGCCGACTCGCTGTACGGTGACTACGAGCCGCTCAACGGGAGCGGACTGGTCATCTCAAACCCCGAGGCGGCGCCGTTCCAGGGCTATTCCTGGCTAGCGATGCCTCAGGGTAACGATGTCCTTGTCGAGAGCTTCGAGAACTTCCGCGGCCTCGACGACACCTCCCGGGGCAAGATCAGCCTTGACGAGGTCGGAGCCCTCCCTGACGAAGAGCAGAAGGAGCTGTTCGGAGGCACCCTCGCCCCGAGCCTGAAAGTCCAGCTCGATGGCACCGAGACTCGGGTCGTCGCCGAACTCAACGATGGCCATTTCATCCCGTCGGGCGGGAGTCCGAACAGGAACGGCAACGAACGAGGTCGATAAGCGACCCCGCCCGCGCCGTCACGACTCGCGCGCCGGCCGCGAGCGTCGCGACCCACCGCACGTTGGTCGTGACGTAGCTGTCGAACCGGAGCATGAGCCGCTGGAGGACGTCCCCAAAGATCGCCTCCCCGATCGGCGAGCGCTTGACGCCGGACGTGAAGACGTAGTCGCAGCCAATGCGGTTCGCGACGGGGGTGTCATAGAAGAGCTCACACATCTGCCATATAGCGATCTCTGTTAAGAGTAGTACCCGAGTTGACATTCTTTTGAGATTGGTACTGTCTAGTTGAGCCAGTTTGAGAAGTGAGCAGGTCGTTGAGTGGATCGATCAAGATGCTCGCAGACCTGCTCAGCGAGAGCTATGCAGCGGATTTAGAAGAATCTTGGGAGAACGAGCGGACGGCGACGCCCGTCAGGGCGTTCGCCGTCCGCCTCCATCAGACCGGTTGTTCGCTTCGATAGACAACAACGATTCTCGCTGAATTAGGCGTTGAACACTCTCATGGAGCGGTCTGGAACTAGGTACGTCGGCTGGCTGACAGTGGACGCGACCCGCCGACGTCCACGAGAGCAACGCTCTTGTACGGCCCATCAGAACGCTTCGCGTTCTGAGGACGGCGTCGCCGTCGCGACTTGCTTATTTTCTGTCGGTCTGCGGTCCCGAGGGCTTACTTTTTGTTGAGGCAAACACTGAGTCAACTGCCAGTTTTCGGGGTGTCGAGACGCGACGGGTGACCGTAGCGTCGACAAACGAATAGACGTCCGTGGAGCACTCAATCCTTTCGATCTCGGCGGTTGAAGCATGTGCGGCGATTCATCCCAGGACTGAACTCGTGGGTTCTCTCGCCTAATTCCTATAAAGGGAGCGATAGACGGCTCTCTCGCCGACCGTCGACGACAACGATTCACTGGGGTCGCTCATTGGCTCTCTGGTCGTGCACGGTGAAGACGTCCACCGACTCCGTCCCAAGTTTGAGGACTCGCTCGAGACGCTGACAGCGCTCGCTGAGAACGTTCCTGAGTTCGCAGTCCGTGTCTCCCTTTCGACGGGCGACCGGACGGCCTATGCAACAGCTGCGACGCGACTCCTTCAGGCCAAGAACTTGCGACTGACTCGAGATAGCGTTTCGTTGCTCTACGCACTGGCTGGCTCACCGTACGCCGCTGCTCAGGCACTCCAGCAACTCGCCGGCGAAGACGAGCGCCGAGAGCTTCGACCAGACGAGCTCCGATACGCGTTGGGTACGCTCGAGCCTGAGCAGTTACTCTCCGATCTGCCACCAGCAGTTGGCCGAATCGTTCAAACACTTCGCACCGCTGAGGGGCGGCTCTCACAACGTGAGCTTGCTGACCGAGCGGACGTCTCGACACGGATGATCCGGAGATATCGCGACCGGCTTGAGCCGCTTGATCTCATCTGGGTCGACGACACCGGGTACCGTCTGGCGTTATCGTTCCAGACGGCTACCGACCGCCGCAATCCCTTGTTCCAACCCTTCTCGAGGAGAGGCAGACGCTCCTCAATACAACCGATGCATTGCTCGGGACGATTCTCCCGCCAGATCGCTACGGCGACCCCGACGACCCGCTTGGGAGTGCGCTGTTTTGGCCACCGAATCCATCGCGATTACTCAAGCATCGGTTAGTCGGTCCATGGTTGCGAGTTGCTGCTGCGCTCACAGCGACAGAATCCACCGATGACAACCGAACTGTTTGGATAGGCCTACTGCTTGAACAGCAATCGCTTTCTTGCACAACCTAAGAGTGAGCTGGACCGGCATTCAGGTCTCCCCTCTTGTCCACGGCTGGAAGGATAATGACCATCTTCGAACTCGAGATACAGCCACCCTGAAACAGCCTATCTTCATCCGTTCTTCCGGTCTACCTTGTTAACCAACGCTGTTGGCATTTCCAACCACCAATGAGACACACATGACGGACCGACCATCCACACTGAAGTCTCAATCTGTATTGAGATAGTAGCGGTCTCATTCTCATTGAAAAGCTCAATGGTCTTGGTTGAGCCCATTTGGTGGTTAACTAGTTCGCTCGTACGGGAAAAGCCGGTGCATCCCCCGATAGATGGCCCACAACCTACTCAAGCGAGACTTGGAATAGGCCGCTCACATCTTCGGCTGCAGTCATCATTGAAGAGATAGTGCTTACTACTAGTGTTCAGTAGACTTCGGTCTGGAATCGTCGCGGTACGACTGTTCAAAATTACTCATAGTAGTCCAGCCGTTCTACTACGTCTGCAAACGCGACGTTTTCTTGCACTTGAGTGATTTCTATCCGTACTCGTTCTCCTTTCTCTGTGTCCGGGACGATCACGATGTATCCCCGCTCCACACGGCTGATTCCATCACCTTGTTCACCTATACTCTCGATATCTACGGTTCGGGTCTCTCCTTCCCCGACAGGAGGTTCTAGCGAACTATGCTCCCGTTCTAGTTCTTGTTCTGTCTCCTCTTTGGGATTCGTGGACCGAGATAGCATAGCAACTCGATACACACTGTTTTCGTTTACATCACCGAGCTGGAGTTCGTGCGTGGGGACCTCAATGACATATGATCCATCTCGCTCTTCAACCCGTCCAGAGAACATGCAAAGAAATTGATCGGGAACATTCATCAAGAGTAGCGTGTCTTAGAGACAGAGACCTGAGTGCTTGAATCTATGGGATGGCCTATTTCACCTCTGTTTGAGGGGTAATCCGTGAGAACAACCAACGAGGAAGCCAATCTCGCTTGAGAATCGTCACTTACGAGAATACAGTCCAATACATCGTCTCGACGTGGTTAGGCGTCAATATACTGATTAACCCATTTCTGGCGCTGCTGGAGTTCGCGTTGGCCTTTTGGAGTCAACGCATAATAGTTCGTCCGGCGGTCGAGTTGTCCTTTCTCGAGGAGTTTCTTCTCGACGAGTGTATCGAGGTTCGGATACAGTCGACCATGCGTAACCGGTTGGTCAATGTAGCGGTTGATCTCATCGAGAATCTCCTGTCCGGATGGTCGGTCTTTACCTGCAATGACGTATAGCAGGTCACGCTGAAAGCCAGGTAGTTGGTCCATGGGTCACTTCTGAATATCAACCGTCACCGATCTGTGATTTCGTTATAGGGCCGATATACTCCTACAGTCTCGGAGAATGCGCCACGTATACCTACTGGGCACTCACTAATCAGTTGAATACAACCGCTACTGTGATCTGGCATTTTGATTCCAATAGTCATAATAACCGATCTACCTGCGGATTCTACAGCGACTGCGACACAAATTCTACAGCCTAAGAACCTACGACCGACTCGAGGCGTTCGATCTTATCCGTGTCGATGAGAGCGGGTATCGACTGGCGTTATCGTCCCAGACGACCATCGAACGCCGTGATTCCGTTGTTCCGGTTGTCCTCGAGGAGAGCCAGACGCCCGTCGATGCAGCCGATACATTGCTCGAGACGATTCTACCACCCAGTCGCTAGGGCGACCCTGATGATCCCCTCGGCAGTACACTATTCTGGCCACTAGATCTGGAACGGTTACTCGAACATCCGATGGTCGACCCATGGATGCGACTAGCCGCTGCACTCTCAGCGACAGAATCCATCGAGGACAACCAGTCTGTTCAGATGCGCTCACCGTTCGAGCAGCGATCGCTATAGAGGTGAATATTACTATAGTGCTGGCACGATTGATCAGACAACACTTAGATAAGTATATCATTTGTTAGGTGGTTTCTGAGTATGAATACGGCTATCTCCTGTTTTAATAGTAGAGGTCAGCTCGAGCTTTGTTTCCGGACATTCATCTCTCATAACGAACTGGGATTCGAGAAACTTTATGGAAAATATAGATGAATATCCTTACTGTCCTACTGTTTTCTATTGAGTGGGTTGATTATTGTGTTATCAATATCAGTCGAAAACAATAATAATCGATAGAGTAAAACTAATTGTTACACTCAATCTGGTTGTGGCACAAAATAACAACCCACAAAGGGACAGAGGATCGACGAACAAATCATTGCGGCTCAGCCGTCGGAACATCCTTCGAACGGCGGGGACTGGGCTGTTCACGACGACGGTACTCGGTGGTGCTGGTCTGAGTGTCTCAGCCACAGATCAGGTCGAACAGATAGATGCATCAGAAGAGGATCTCTGGAGACCGGGCTTTCACTTTGCACCACCACAAGGCTGGATCAATGACCCGAACGGGTTAGTCTATCACGAGGGCGTGTACCATCTGTTTTTCCAGTACAACCCCTACAACCCCTACTGGGAGGATATCGAGTGGGGACATGCGACCAGCGAAGATCTTTTCGAGTGGACGTACCATGGCGTCAAACTCCCGTTCGATGAAGAGAATACCATTGGGAAGTTCTCCGGTGGTGGAGTCGTGGATAACCAGAACACGGCTGGATTCGGTGAAGATGCACTGGTCTTGTCGTATACAGGTGCCCACCTCAACGAGTCGATCCAGGACCAACGTATCGCGTATAGCACCGATAACGGCAAGACAGTCACGGCGTACGCCGATAATCCAGTTGTCGATACTAACGACCCAGAATTCCGTGATCCGAATGTCTTCTGGTACGAACCAAACGAACACTGGATCATGGTCGTTTCCCGTGCTGCAGACGGCGACGATGACGGAGACGAGCGACCGGCTGGTATCGAGTTTTACAGTTCCAAGGACCACACCGACTGGACGTACGAGAGCACGTTCACGATCGACGAGTATGAGGACGTAGTCGCTGGGATCGAGATGGACAACGGCGTCTACGATAATACTGTGGATCTTTGGGAATGTCCGGACTTATTTGAACTATCCGTTGAGGGCACTGATGAAACCAAATGGGTACTGACAGTCTCCGTCCAAGGTAACCCTCACGTTGATCACCTCATCGGTGAGTTTGATGGCCACGAGTTCACGATGGAGGATCGCGAGCTCGCGGATTATGGCTACGATTACTTCGCTCCTATGTCATGGGACAACGAGCCCGATGACCGTCGAATCCAGATCGGATGGGCGGGCCACTGGCCCTACATGGACTTCATCCCCGAAACCGGATGGCGGGGTATCATGTCGGTCCCGCGTAACGTTACCCTCAACCGAGAAGAGAACGACATCCGACTGCGAGAGTGTCCGGTCAAGCAACTAGTTGACCTCCGGAAAGACAAACTCGCCGATGTTCACAAGGAGATGGTTACGCCGGGTAGAGATCCGCTCGAGGACACGAATGCGAACGGTCGGTCGCTTGAAATTATTATGACGATCGACCCGCATAGCGCCGATGCGGTTGGACTCCGGGTACGTGAGGGTGAGAACGATCAAAGTGTGATTACATATTACACGGATAAAAACCAGTTAGAGTTTAATCGATTGAATTCGTCAGTCGATGGCCCGGCAGACGGATTCTATGATCCAGGCCAAGAAGACAGAACGACGATGCCGCTTAAACCACAAGAGGACGGAACGATTCAGCTTCGTGTCCTCGTTGACCGATCATCGGTCGAGATCTTTGGCAACAGTGGAGAGAGAGTAATGACGAATCAAATATTCCCCGACTGGGATAGTACTGGGATGTCCCTTTTCGCAGACAAGGGCGCTGCGAGAATTGAAAACATGGTCGTCTATGACCTCGCCCCACAACCGCTGGGAATCGAGCTTCACGAAGGGTCTCAGGAGGGCTCTTACCAGAAGTAATGTGCTTTTTAGTATAATTGAGGGCGCTAAGCCCCTTCCTCAGCGAGCGTCGAAGACGCGATCAGGGAGGGGATACAGCGCCCGCACGTCTTGTTTTCGTGCGAATCGGCAACCTTACTACCTCGGCGGTTAGAGGGGGTTGTGAGATACTTACCACGCTTCCGGCGTTGTTCAAACGTGGTTCAAAACGGCGTAGCCGTTTCGTCATCACGAAAGACCGGAGGTCCTTCAAACGACGACAACAAGCGTGCATCATCGGTTGTGGCCGAGTGTCGATTCGGTAGGAGTGGGACACTCCGAACCGCCTGTAAAGGGAAATCGCCTGTGGAGTCTAGAACCGCTGTGGGACTTGTTCCTGCAAGTTCCGACACAGAAACAGGAAGCTCCGTCCGCAACTTCACTCTGACGTCGAAGTATCGTGACGTCCTCCCCGTCGTAAACGACGGGGCATCCCCAGCATGAGGAAACCCAGCCTGTTGCCGAGCAGGTTTCAGGACCATCTCTCCTGAGGTCGATGGAACAGGTTTGGCGTGGTGAGACGGTGTTGTCGGGTCGTGGTGGAACGACCGACCCCCACAGACGTACCGAACGTTCGGGTGTTGATTCCAACCGACCCATTTCGGGGAGGTCAAGGGGAATTACATTCGCCTGCGTCCATTCGTCCGATTCTGGACGGTATGGACAAAACGGTGAAGCCTCAGGGCTTGTCCCGAGGTACTTCACGGAAACTATCGCCGTTTACCTTTTAAGCTTGTAACTTAATGCAGTGATATGGCTTCACCAAGTGGGGAAAATAACAATCGAGCAGAAGAAATGATTGACGTTCTATTAGTCGAACCGAATCAGGGCGATGTACGTCTCTTTGAAGAAAACCTTGAGCAGGGAAAGATCGTTAATACTATTCATACCGTTTCTAATGGCGAAGCAGCGATTGATTTCGTGAATCAGCGTGGCGAGTATGAAGGGGTCCCACAACCGGACCTC